>NZ_JBQYSN010000078.1:0-23361 GCF_052686535.1 Agrobacterium sp. DKPNP3
CGGCGCGCCCATCCGCAAAGAACCGCTCGCGGCCCGCCTCTCGGTCCACGCCCTTTGCGACGCCGATCGCAGTCACGCAGTCGCGAATGCCGAGTTCGTCGAGAATGGCGCGCACCGCGGTCATCTGGCCTTGACCGCCGTCGATGAGGATCACGTCCGGCCAGGCGGGGAAGGGCATATCGGCTGCTTCCTCCGGTGTCGGTACGCGTTCGCGATCCGGCCTGCCTTCTTCTTTCAAGAGGCGAGAGAAGCGACGGGTCATCACCTCGCGCATCATGCCGAAGTCGTCGCCCGGCGTGATGTCGGTCGATTTAATGTTGAATTTCCGATACTGGTTCTTCACAAAACCTTCCGGCCCCGCCACCACCATGCCGCCCACTGCGTTGGTGCCCATGATGTGAGAGTTATCGTAAATCTCGATGCGGCGCGGCACATAGGGAAGGTTGAACGTCTCCGCCATGCCTTTCAGCAGCCGCGCCTGAGACGAGGTTTCCGCCAGCTTGCGGCCGTGCGCCTCGCGCGCATTGGCTAGAACATGGTCGGTAATGTCCTTTTTCTCGCCGCGCTGGGGCACATTGATCGTCACCTTGTGCCCGGCCTTTTCGCCGAGGGCAGCCGCCAGGAGTTCCTGTTCTTCGACCGCCTCCGACAGCAGGATCTGCTTCGGAACCGGTTTGTCATCGTAGAACTGCGCCAGAAACGCGTTGAGGATTTCCGAGCCGGGCAGGGAGGGGTCGGCCTTCGGAAAATAGGCGCGGTTGCCCCAGTTCTGGCCGGTGCGGAAAAAGAACACCTGAATGCAGGAAATGCCGCCTTCGTGATGAATGGCGAAGACATCCGCTTCTTCGATACCAGCGGGATTGATGCCCTGATGGCTCTGCACGTGCGAAAGGGCAGCCAGGCGGTCGCGATAGATGGCGGCACGCTCGAAATCGAGGTCTTCGGAGGCCTCATTCATCTGCCGCGCAATCGCGGTCTTGACGCTCTGGCTCTTGCCGGACAGGAAATCCTTGGCTTCCTTCACGAGTTCCGCGTAGCCCTCGTCGCTGATCTCATGCGTACAGGGCCCGGAACAGCGCTTGATCTGGTAGAGTAGACATGGGCGCGTGCGGGTCTCGAACACGCTGTCCGTACAGGTTCGGATCAGGAAGGCGCGCTGCAGCGAATTGATCGTGCGGCCGACAGCACCGGCCGATGCGAAGGGGCCGAAATAGTCGCCCTTGCGCGCCCGCGCGCCGCGATGCTTGAATATGGCCGGCGCGCGATTATCCGCGGTGATGAGGATATAGGGAAAGGATTTGTCGTCACGCAAAAGCACGTTAAAGCGCGGCCGCAAGCGTTTGATCAGATTCGCTTCCAAGAGAAGCGCTTCGGTTTCCGTGCGGGTGGTGACGAATTCCATGTGCGTGGTGAGACGCACCATCTGGGCGATGCGATTGGAGTGCACGCGGCCCTGCGCATAATTGCCGACGCGCTTCTTCAGCGAACGGGCCTTGCCGACGTAAAGCACGTCGCCCGCATCGTTGAACATGCGATAGACGCCCGGCGAATTCGGCAGGTGTTTCACGAACTCGGCGATGAGGTCCATGCCTTTCAGGCCGGACTCGTTCTTCCAGCCCGCATTCCAGTCCATGCCCACGACGTCGCGCGAAGTCTCCGTCGCGTCAGTCGCGAGAAGGCCTGCATCGTCATCGTCGTCGTCGGTGTCATCGAAGAGAATACCGCCATCAGGCAGCTTCTTTCCGTTCATTCATTTATCTCCGCCACGTCAGGGGTTTCCCAGCCGAGGTGCTGGCCGCCGTCGAGCGCGATCATTTGTCCGGTGACCGACGGCGTGTCGTAAAGAAAGCGAATCGTCCGGCCGAACTCATCCGGCGCAGGACCACGCTTTAATATAAGGCCGTCGATCTGCGCCTGAAAGTCCTCGGGCGCCTGTCTTTCGTTTTTGAAGGTCGGTCCTGGGCCGATGGCGTTGACCCGCACCCGCGGCGCGAAGCTCTGCGCCATGGTCTGCGTCGCGGTCCAGAGAGCCGATTTCGAAAGCGTATAGGAATAGAATCGCGGGTTGAGCGCAAGCACGCGCTGGTCGATGATATTGACGATCAGCCCGGATTTGTCAGAGGGCAGCTGTTCGACAAAGGCGGCGGCGATGAGGGAAGGGGCCCGCACATGCACCGCAAAATGTGCATCGAAAATTTCGGGATCGGGTGTTTCCGCCGAATCCTTCAGAAAAACCGAGGCATTGTTGACGACGACTCCAATCGGCCCGAGCGCTGAAGCGGCTTTTTCGACAAGCGCCATTGTTGACGCAGATTGTGTCAGGTCTGCCTGAACGGCTGCGGCCCTGCCACCTTTCTGCCTTATTTCGTTAGCGAATTCCTCCGCTTGTGCCATGGACCGGTTGGCATGCACTGCAATCGCGAAGCCATGTGCGGCAAGATCGCTTGCGATTGCACGGCCGAGCCGGCGGGCGGCTCCTGTTATCAAGACTGTCTTTTGTATATTCTCTCTCACGGCCAACCTGCATTTGCTCATATAACCCCTATGTGCGGGATATAGAGCCAAATCGCAAGCTGTTGCGCAGCCTCAAAAGAATTGGGTGATTTTCTATTTGAAATCTAATTTTGGTTTAATTTGAATATAACCAAGTTTAAAGGCGATATATTGTTGATTAGGCTTCTGTTAGGGTTAATAAAACCCTTGTGACATTTAGGCAACGTCTAATTCTAGTCACGTCTCTGCCCCAAACAATTCACATTTTGGCTCTTTGATCTCCGCATTCTCCCATCAAATTCTGTCTCCAGAGGGGCGATTAACCCGACGAATTATGCCGCGTCTGAAAACAATGTTTTGAGTGCAGAGCGGCCCTGAAAGGAGAATAACATGCGCATTTTCGTAGCAACCCTTATGGCCTCGACCATTGCAGCCGCCGGCTTTTCGGCTGCTCACGCCGCTGACGCCGTAAATGAAGTGCCGCAGGCACCGGTTTCCTACGACCAGCCTGCACCGGTCAAGGACTGGTCCGGCGCCTACCTCGGTGGTACCGTCAACTATGACTGGGGCCGTTTCAGCTCCAGCGACAACGGTCGCGATGCCAAGGGTTTCGGCGGCGGTCTGTACGGCGGTTACAACATGCAGAACGGCCAGATCGTTTACGGTGGTGAAGCCGACATCAATCTCGGCGACGAAAAGGGCTCTGCCGGTACGGTTGCTGGCCGCGCCGTCGAAGGCAAGCAGGGCGTCAACGGCTCGGTACGTGCCCGCGTCGGTTACGACATGAACCCGTTCCTGCTCTACGGCACGGCTGGTCTCGCAGTCTCCGACAACAAGGTGCGTGACGCGACCTCCAAGGACAGCGCTACCGCTCTCGGTTATACCGTTGGTGCGGGTGTAGAAGCCATGGTGACCGATAACATCACCGCTCGTCTGGAATATCGTTACAGCGACTACCAGAAGAAAGACTACAGCCTCGACTCCGGCGCGTTCTCGCGTGGTTACGACGATCATTCCGTCAAGGCCGGTATCGGCGTCAAGTTCTGATCCATCTCGGATCGATGAAAGAAAGGCCGGGGTCATGCCCCGGCTTTTTTGCTTTTGGGATTCGCCATCAGAAGTGATGCCCGACTGACGAAGCCGGGCATTCTGCTCGCCTGACCTCAGGCCGCAGCCTTCATTTCCGTATAGGCTTCGAAACGCTTGCCGAAGATTTCCGGCCAGCCTGCCAGCGCATCGCGTCCCTCGGCCCACTCGCCAGCAAAACGCAGGTCGAGATAACCGATCATCGCGGCAAGGGCAAAATGGCCGCCATGCAGTTTCTTGCCGGTTTTCGGCAGGTTGGCGTTGAGATGGTCGAGCCCGCGGACGACCTTGCTCCACTGCTTGTCGATCCACGGCTGGTGGATTTTGTCTTCCGGGCGAAAGCGGCGCTCATAGACGATGGCGAGCAGGCAATCCATGATGCCGTCGCATAGCGCCTCCAGAATCTCGGCTTCGGTGCGCTTCTCGTTCTTCTTGGGGTAAAGCTTGCCGCCCGAAAGGCGGTCGAGATAATGCATGATTGCCACGCTGTCATAGACCGAGCCTCCATCGTCCAGCAGCAGAACCGGGATTTTGCCGAGGGGATTATTGTCCATCAGAGTGGCCGGTTCCGCATTGGTATCGACGCGGACCGAAGTGATGTCGATGTCGAGATGGCGCGCGGCCATGCGCACTTTGGCGGAATAGGGGGAGGCGGGCGAATAAAGCAGTTCCATGGTCGGGTCCTGTGGTTGATATTTGCTCATCAGCGGATGGGGATGATTTCGGTGGTGTTGGCGCGGCATCCCTTGCGGTCAAGCTCCGGGCAATCGCGGAATGTCAAATCCTTGTTGAGGCAGATGCGCACCTCCTCCAGCCGCCCGCCGCCGCAGCTGATAGAGATGCCGCGCTTCGACAGGCCGGGATTGGCGTCCGTGAAGGCGGTTTCGATCGCATCGGCGGAGAGCGTGGCGGCCTCGGCACCGGAGGCGATTCTTTGCGGTAACCGGACGGCGTCGAAGGCCGCTCGCGTTGCCGAGAAATAATCTCGCTGCGACAGGCCGGAGCAGGATCCATGCTTGCGCCATTGATGGCCGATCAGACCCATGGACGGCATGATATCGAACAGGCTGCGGCCGAGCGCGTCCGGAACCCGGTCCGGTTCGCTGCTTCGGCAGAATTCGGGGTAGCCGTCATCGTTCTGCGGCCAGAGCCCGTGCACGACGAACCCATAACGCCTGTCGCTGCCGCACTGCTGGCGGTTGCCGGAGCCTTCCGAACTGGCGCAGAATGCAGGAGACCAAGACAACGACAGCACGTAAAAATCAAAACCCGTTCCCTGCGGAGCTGGCTTCCTGTCCGGATTTTGCTGGTTTCTATTCTGTTGCGGACCGCCTGCGGGCGGCGGATGAGCCGTCGTTTGCCGGTCGGTCGCGGGTCCCTTTGAGGCGGGTTTTTCCTGCGCGAGCCATAGCGCTGCAAGCGACAGAAGACCCAGGGCGATGAAACCCGCGTAACGTTTCATTCCGTGCATGTTCCCCGGAAAATGGACCAGCTTCCATCGCCCTTGGGCGACGCTCCGGTGTTACATAAATTTGTGAACGAGGCAAACGGGCAAAAAGGTTGAAAGCTTCGCCGCATAACGAATAGAGTCGAGCGAATCTTCCGCTGAAGACGGAGGAGGGGATAAGGCCAGGCTGGAGGAAATAGGCGGCATGACCGCATGAAATTCAAAAAATACATCTGGCCCATTGTTGGTTTCGCGACGATCGGTTTTTCCGCCTGGTTGCTTTTCCACGAGCTGCGTGGCCTGTCGCTGGATGATCTCTGGGACAGCCTGAAAGCCATTCGCATCCGGGATTGGTTTTGCTCGGGCCTTGCAACCCTGCTGGCCTATGCAGCACTTGCCGGTTACGACCGGATCGCGCTGCAGCATCTCGGCCGCAAGGTGAACTGGTTGTTCATTACGCTCACCTCCTTCACCACCTACGCGCTGTCCCACAATGTCGGCGCGTCGGTCTTTTCAGGCGCCGTGGTGCGGTACCGCGCTTATACGTCCAAGGGGCTGAGCGTCGCGGAAGTGGGCGTCCTTGTCGGCCTCTGCTCCTTCACCTTCCTCATCGGCACGATCATGCTCATCGGCCTCGTGCTACTGTATGAGCCCGACATCACCGAACGCTTCACCGGCATTCTTCCCGTCGAAGCCTCCACGACAACCGGTGTGCTGCTGCTTCTCATCGTCGGCCTTTATATCCTCGGAAGCCTGCTTCGGCTGAAGCCGCTGAAAATCGGCTCCTTCGTGCTGCCATACCCCGCGCCGACGCTTGTTGCGCAGCAACTGGTCATCGGCCCCATTGAGCTGATCGGCGCGGCGGGCATCATCTATTTCGCCCTGCCGGAGGCAGGAAATCCCGGCTATATGGTCATTCTCGGCATATTTCTGGTGTCGTTCTCGGCGGCGCTCATCTCGCACGCGCCGGGCGGCCTGGGGGTGCTGGAACTGGTCTTCGTCACCGGTCTGCCGGATATGAATCCGGCGGACGTCATCGCCGCACTTCTGGTCTTCCGGCTGTTCTACCTCATCATTCCCTTCATCATGGCCCTGTTCGTGATCCTGTTCTTCGAACGGTCACAGCTTGCGCAGGCGCAGGCGCAGAGGCGGGAAGGGCTGAGATAGATTCTCAATCCTCTGCCGGCTTTTCCTCGCCGCGTAGCCAGAACGCGCGCTGCGAGGCGAACCTGTCCTGCGCCAGCGCCGTCTTCAGGTAGGGCAGCAGCACATGCAGCTCTTCCTTCAGCGTATAGGGCGGGTTGACGATGATGAGGCCGGAGCCGCTCAGGCCGTCCAGCCTGTCGCTTCTGACGGAGAGTTCCGCACACAGCATCTTCGGAATCTCGAAGGATTGCAGCCGCTCGTGAAAATCCTTGATCGGCGCGCCTTTCTTCAGCGGATACCACAGGCAATAGGTGCCGGTGGAAAAGCGGCGATAGGCCCTGTTCAAACCATCGGCCAGCCGCTGATATTCATTCTCCAACTCAAACGGCGGATCAACGAGAACGAGGCCGCGCTTTTCCTTGGGCGGCAGATGCGCGCCGAGCGACAGCCAGCCATCCAGTTCGGTGACGCGCACCTGATAATCGCCCTCGAACAGCCGTGCCAGTGCGCGGCTGTCATCCGGGTGCAGTTCCATGGCCGAAAGCCGGTCCTGCGGGCGAAACAGCATGCGAGCGAGTTTCGGCGAGCCGGGATAGAATTTCACGCCGCCTTCGGGATTGAGTTCCTTCACCGCGGCAAGATATGGCTCCAGCAATTCGGCGATGGGCGCGGGCAGATCACCCTCCATCAGCTTGCCGATGCCGGTCTGCCATTCGCCCGTCTTCTGCGCCTCTTCTGAGGTGAGGTCATAGAGGCCAATGCCAGCATGGGTATCCAGCACCCGAAATGCCTTGTCCTTGTTCTGCAGGTAGCGCACAAGGCGGGCGAGAACGGCATGTTTGAGGACATCCGCGAAATTCCCGGCGTGATAGATGTGGCGGTAGTTCATGGATATGTCTCGCTTGCCGTTTCCCCGGGCGAATGGCCAGGATGAATATTCTTGATGGACGTCACTTCGGCCTTTTTGCCGCATCCTTGATGCAATATACAAAAGACATGAACGTTGCGACCCCGATTTCCGCTGAAAAAGCCGCCCTGAAGACCGAAGTCCGCATCGGACACACGGTCTGCCCGCATGACTGTCCGAGCGCCTGCGCGCTGGAGGTCGATATCAATGCCGATGGCCGCATCGGCCGTGTACGTGGCGCCAATGCCAACACCTACACCGCCGGCGTCATCTGCGCCAAGGTGGCGCGGTATTCCGAGCGCATCTACCACCCCGGCCGTTTGCTGACGCCGAAGCGCCGCAAGGGCGCAAAGGGCGCGGGCGACTGGCAGGAAATTTCCTGGGAAGCGGCGCTGGACGAGGTGGCAGAGGCTTTCGTCAAGGCAGAAGCCCGGCACGGTGCGGAGGCCATCTGGCCCTATTTTTACGCCGGCACGATGGGGCAGGTGCAGCGCGATTCCATCGAGCGCCTGCGCCACGCCAAGAAATATTCCGGGTTCTTTGGCTCGATCTGCACCAACATGGCCTGGACCGGTTATGTGATGGGCACCGGCGCCCTGCGCGGCCCCGATCCGCGCGAGATCGCCAAGGCCGATGTCGTCGTTATCTGGGGCACCAATGCCGTAGCGACCCAGGTCAATGTCATGACCCATGCGGTCAAGGCCCGCAAGGAACGCGGCGCGAAGATCGTCGTAATCGATATCTACGACAATCCAACCATGAAACAGGCGGATATGCACCTCGTCGTCCGCCCCGGCACGGATGCCGCACTGGCCTGCGCCGTCATGCACATCGCCTTCCGCAACGGTTATGCCGACCGCGATTACATGGCGCGCTTCGCCGACGACCCGGCGGGGCTTGAAGCACATCTGAAGTCGAAGACGCCGCAATGGGCATCCGAGATCACCGGTCTTTCCGTTGATGAGATCGAGACTTTCGCGCGGCTTGTCGGCACGACGAAGAAGACCTTCTTCCGGCTTGGATATGGTTTCGCACGTCAACGCAACGGGGCGGTCGCCATGCACGCGGCGCTTTCGATCGCCACTGTCCTGGGCTCCTGGCAATATGAGGGCGGCGGCGCATTCCACAACAATGGTGATATCTTCCGGCTCAACAAGGCGGAGCTGATGGGAACAGCCTATGCCGACCCTGAGGTGCGCCAGCTCGACCAGTCGCAGATCGGCCGCGTGCTGACGGGGGACGCCGATGCGCTGCGCCACGGCGGCCCGGTGACGGCGCTTCTCATCCAGAATACCAATCCCGTTAATGTCGCGCCCGAACAGCGGCTGGTGAAGCAGGGTTTCCTGCGCGATGATCTTTTCGTCGCCGTGCATGAGCAGTTCATGACGGAAACGGCCGAGCTTGCCAATATCGTGCTGCCGGCCACCATGTTCCTCGAACATGACGACCTCTACCGCGCCGGCGGCCAGAACCACATTCTGCTGGGGCCCAAGCTGGTGGAGCCGCCAGAAACGGTGCGAACCAACCTCTTCGTCATCGAGGAGCTGGCCAAGCGTCTTGGTGTCGATCATATGCCCGGTTTCGGCCTTTCCGCCCGCGAGCATGTCGACCGCATGCTGAAAGCCAGCGGCTGGGGCGACTTCGACACGCTGGCCGAAGAGAAATGGATCGATGCGCAGCCGCCCTTCGAGGTGGCGCATTATCTCGAGGGTTTCGGTTACAGCGATGGCAAATTCCGTTTCAGTCCGGATTGGGCAACCGGGCCTTCTCCCAACAAGCCACCGAAGAACATCGGCGTGATGGGGCCGGTGTCGGCGTTTCCGAAATTCCCGGATCAGGTCGACGTCATCGAGGTTGCGGATGCGGACCATCCCTTCCGGCTGGCGACATCGCCGGCGCGCAATTTCCTGAACTCCACCTTTGCGGAAACCAAAACCTCCCTGCAGAAGGAAGGCCGACCGGAATTGATGATCTGCCCTGAAGATGCGGCCGTCAACGGCATTTCTGATGGCGATATTGTCAGCATCGGCAACGGGCGCGGCGAGGTCCGGCTTCACGCGAAAATTGTTGAGGGCGCAAGGCCGGGCGTTTTGATTGCCGAGGGACTTTGGCCGAACAGGGCGCATCTGGACGGCGAGGGCATCAATGTGCTGACCGGTGCCGACGCCGTCGCCCCCTATGGCGGCGCGGCTTTTCACGACAACAAGGTGTGGCTGCGCAAGAGCTGACGGAAGATTTTGAATGACGACGTTTGACAAGGTTAAAATTGAAATTCTGAAAGACGAAACGCTTTCAAAGAACTGGTATCACCTGCGCAACATCACCTATAATTACACCAATTCGCGTGGTGAAACGAAAGTCATCAGGCGCGAAGCCTATGACCGTGGCAACGGTGCGACGATTCTACTTTTTGATCCTAGACGCCAGACGGTTGTCCTGGTGCGGCAGTTTCGGATGCCGGCCCATGTGAACGGTCATGACGGCTGGCTCCTTGAGGCGCCGGCTGGCCTGCTGGACGGCGATAACCCGGCCGAGGCCATCCGCCGCGAGGTGACAGAGGAAACGGGCTATGTTGTGAGGGACGTGCGGTTCCTGTTCAAGTCGTTCATGTCGCCCGGTTCCGTGACCGAGATCATTCATTTCTTCGCCGCGATTGTCGAATCCTCGGATCGTGTCGAAGAGGGTGGCGGTGCGGCGCATGAGGACGAGGATATCGAGGTCGTGGAAATTCCGCTGGACGACGCCATGAAGATGGTCGAGACAGGCGAAATCTGCGACGGCAAGACGATCATGCTGCTGCAATGGGCGGCGTTGAACCGTGCCTCCCTGACAGCCTGAGATTTCATCATCTTTCGGAGGCTCCCATGAACGTGTCGCTTTTAAAGTCGCCAGCTGCCGAGACTGACCGGATCCGGCTGGTGGAAAAGGAAACCGTCTGGAAGGGCTTCGTGCATCTGCAGAAGCTCGTTTTCGACCAGCGCATGCCTGACGGCAAGACGATCCGTATCGTGAGGGAGGTCCATGATCACGGCATCGCCGCCGCCATTCTCCTTTATGACCAGAAACGCGACAGCGTGGTCATGGTGCGCCAGTTTCGCCCTGCCGCTTTCGTCAACGGCGACCAGACCTTCATGATCGAAGTTCCGGCAGGGCTTCTCGATGGTGATGATGCCGCCGATGCAATCCGCCGTGAGGCAATGGAGGAATCCGGTTACGCCGTCGAAAAGGTTGAATACCTCTTCGACATGTATGCCAGCCCCGGCACGCTGACGGAAAAGGTCAGCCTCTTCGTCGCCCGCATCGATCTCGACATGCAAGCCGGCAGCGGCGGCGGGCTGGAGGATGAAGGCGAGGATATCGAGGTTCTGACCTACGGTCTCGACGAAGCCTTCGGAATGATCGCCTCAGGGGAGATCACGGATTCCAAGACGATCATTCTGCTGCAATGGGCGATGTTGAACCGTCCGAATTTGAGTAAGCTTTAGACGAAGACCATGGTCTCCAGCTTCGCTGCCGCCGCGAGCGTCTTGTCAAGAGTTGTGAGAGGCGCGTTATGCGTGATCGCAAGCGGGGTGCGGAAGTGAACTTGGTCAAGACGTTGGCCAAGCAGGAAGAAACTCATACTGACTTCATGCAGCTCTCTCTCTCTCTCTCTCTCTCTCTTGTCAGAACCGTCCCTTCACGCCAGCGCTGACAAAAAGCGACTGCATGTCGCCGCCGCCCGCATTGTCGTAAACCGTACTGCTGCCGCCTCCGAAGGATGTCGCGGTTTTGTCACCCCGACCGAAGCTCGTATATTCGTAAGCGCCGTCCAGATAGATGGAGGCATTTTCTGTCAGGTCATAGGCGATACCTGCCTTTGCTCCGAACATGCCGCCAATATCGAATTTATCGGCGAAGCGGATGGACCGCATCCAATGGTCATCGGTTGCCTTGGCATACACCATCGCGCCGCCTTCCACTCCGGCGTTCAGCGACCAGTTGCCAAATTTGCGTCCGCCGGTCAGGTTGCCGTAAAATACCGGGATTTGCTGCCGGTAGGTGATCGCCTTTTCACCGTTGCCAAAATCCCCGACGTAATTTCGAAAGCCGCGCCAGCTATAAATGTAACTCCCGCCATAGGACGACCATTGTACGTCAGTGTAACGAAAACCTATGCCCGCGCTGAGATGTTGCAGCGGGTCTTCCAGGAGAGTGCGGTTGAGTTCGATACTGCCGGTCAGGTAATGATCAAGCCGCGTGTCACCATGCTGCGAACGGTCGCTCCACCCTTCCTTGGATGTGTCTCTGTAATAGGGATAAAGCCAGTCATAGTCGGTCATGTAGCCGTCACCGGAAAAGCCGATGCGCCCTTCGGTCTTGACCCGCCAATCGGGCGCAAGCTCCAGACCGAGCGAGCCGCGCAGGGCCATGGCATTCGTTGTTTTCCAATCGAGTTGACTGTTTTTATGACTGCCGTTGTAAAAGGTTTCCGTTGCCTTGATGTTGAGAACGCCTGCATCCAGTGACGCAGTAACATTGCCCGGTTCCGCCAGTGCTGGAGCAACTATGCTGACGGCCAAAGCGGCCGAGAACGGCAAGGAATATCTTGAAAATGGCATAATCGCTCCTGAATGACCGGAGGGCCTGAAATGGAGGCCGTTGACGCCATTAAAGATGATTATGGTAAATGATCAGTTTATACTGAAAAAATTCGAAGTTTTATCTTTAGAAAAACCGAAATTATGAAAAGGATATCAGGCTGTTATTTGCGGCTTGGATGTCGTTGACCGAATAAATAGTCTTGGCGCCATCCATCCGCACCTTGCCCTCGGCAAGCAACTTCAAAGTCAGCGGATAGAGCTGGTGCTCCACGGTCAGGATGCGGGCGGCGAGCGTTTCGGCCGTGTCATCGGAAAGCACCGGCACCGCGCCTTGCGCGATGGTTGGGCCTTCATCCATGCCTTCGGTGACGAAATGCACCGTGCAGCCGGAAATCTTCATGCCGCTGTCGATGGCGCGCTGATGGGTGTGGAGGCCGGGAAAAAGCGGCAGCAGGGAAGGGTGGATATTGATGATGCGGCCCTCATAGGGGGCGATGAAATCCCCTGAGATCAGCCGCATGTAACCCGCGAGACAGATGATATCAGGGGCAATCTCACCAAGCGCCGCGAGAATGGCCGCCTCATGCTCCACCTTGCTGGCATAGGTTCTGCGTTCAAAGACCAGCGTCGGGATACCCATATCCCGTGCCTTCTCCAGGCCGCCGGCAGATGCCTTGTCGGAGATGACGCAAACGATTTCAGCCGGAAAATCCTTCGCCTGACAGGCCTTGGCCAGCGACACCATGTTGGAGCCGCTGCCGGAAATGAAAACGACGACACGCTTGCGGCCGGACGACAAGGCGGCGCTCATCATAGGCCAAGAGTGCCCTTGTAGATCGTGCCATGCGCGCCTTCTTCGCGGGCGACCATGCGGCCGAGCGGGAAGACGGTTTCGCCTTCGGCGGTGAGCGCGTTTGTAACCTTTTCCGCATTTTCAGCAGAAACCACGACGATCATGCCGACGCCGCAGTTGAAGGTGCGCAGCATTTCATTGGCTTCGACACCGCCGGTTTTCGCAAGCCAGGAGAAGACGGCCGGAACCTTGATTGCGCCAAGATCGATCTCGGCAGCGAGATGCTTCGGCAGAACGCGCGGAATATTCTCCGGGAAACCGCCGCCGGTAATATGCGCCAGCGCCTTCAGCGCGCCGGTCTCGCGGATCGCCTTCAAAAGCGGCTTTACATAGATGCGGGTCGGTGTGAGCAGGGCTTCGCCCAGCTTCTTGCCATCGGCGAAGGGGGCGGGGGCGTCCCAGTCGAGCCCGGAGATCGACACGATCTTGCGCACCAGCGAGAAGCCGTTGGAGTGGACGCCGGAAGAGGAGAGGCCGAGAATGACATCGCCCTCGGAAATATCGCCGGCTGGCAGCAGCTGACCACGTTCGGCCGCACCCACGGCAAACCCGGCAAGATCGTAATCGCCATCCGAATACATGCCCGGCATCTCAGCGGTCTCACCGCCGATCAGCGCACAACCGGATTCGCGGCAGCCCGCGGCAATCCCGGAAACGATGGCGGCGCCCTGATCGGGGTCGAGCTTGCCGGTCGCGAAATAATCGAGGAAGAACAACGGCTCGGCACCCTGCACCACGAGATCGTTGACGCACATGGCGACGAGATCGATGCCGACGGTATCGTGATAGTTAGCGTCGATGGCGATCTTCAGCTTGGTGCCCACGCCGTCATTCGCGGCCACCAGAACCGGGTCGGTGAAGCCTGCGGCTTTCAGGTCGAACAGGCCGCCGAAGCCGCCGATTTCGCCGTCTGCACCGGGACGTCGCGTGGAGCGCACCGCCGGTTTGATCTTTTCGACCATCAGGTTGCCGGCGTCGATATCCACACCCGCATCACTATAGGTAAGACCGTTCTTGCCCGACTGGCTCATGGCTCTCGTCTCCGCTGGTTCCTTTGGCGTCGCCATTCGCACGGGACGGGGCCTGATGCAAGGGTTTGAGTGCCAAAAGCTCCTGATTTTAACGGCTTTAGCGTTCGAAAACCCCTGCGTTCAACAGCATTTGCCGCGGTGAGGCAAAGACGGGACCAGGCATGCGGCATCGGCAGGCTTTGCGGCGCGGTCCACACCTTTGCCGCCGCAGTCTTGACCATATGCCCACGCCCATCCTATCTCCATGATGCTGGATGACGATGCGGCGACAGAAGGATGAATGAATGCAACCCCATGTGAGCGGTACCAATCTTCGCCGACAGGTGTTTTTCTGGATCGGCGTGCTTGTCGTCTTTATCCTTTTTCTCATGGTCTTCAGCTCCATCCTTCTGCCTTTTGTGGCGGGCATGGCGCTCGCCTATTTTCTTGATCCGGTTGCCGACTGGCTGGAGCGGCGCGGCCTCAGCCGATTGATGGCGACCGTTGTTATCCTCGTCTCCTTCGTGCTTTTGTTTGCCCTGTCGCTCATCATCATCATTCCGCTGATTGCCGCCCAGGCGTCGGAATTCATCACGCGCATTCCGCAATATATTTCGTCGCTCCAGCAACTGATCGCCGGTGCCGACACCAATCTTCTGCCGGATTGGGTGAGCAGCCAGATCGACGCGGTAAAGGAGAATTTCTCAAAGCTGCTGACCGAAGGCGCGGGTTTCATCGGAACGCTTCTGACCCAGATCTGGAATTCCGGCAAATCGCTTGTCGATGTGGTGTCCCTGCTGGTCGTGACACCGGTCGTCGCCTTTTATCTGCTGCTCGACTGGGACCGCATGATCGACAAGGTCGACAGCTGGATCCCGCGTGATTATGTGCACACCGTACGCCAGATCGCCCGCGACATGGACAAGACCATTGCCGGCTTCGTGCGGGGGCAGGGGTCGCTCTGCCTGATCCTTGGCGTTTATTACGCGGTTGGCCTGTCGCTGGTGGGCCTGAATTTTGGCCTGCTGATCGGCCTTTTCTCCGGCCTCATCAGCTTCATTCCCTATATCGGCTCCATGGTCGGCCTCATTCTGGCCGTTGGCGTCGCGCTGGTGCAGTTCTGGCCGGATTATATCTACGTCATCCTGACACTCGCCGTGTTCTTTTCCGGCCAGTTCATCGAGGGCAACATCCTTCAGCCGAAGCTGGTCGGCAGCAGCGTGGGCCTGCATCCGGTCTGGCTCATGTTTGCCCTCTTCGCCTTTGGTGCGCTCTTCGGTTTTGTCGGGCTTCTGGTCGCCGTGCCGGCCGCGGCAGCAGTTGGCGTGCTTGTTCGCTTCGCTCTGTCGCGGTATCTTGAGAGCGACCTTTACCACGGGCACGCCGCCAATCTTCCATGGGACGCAAATCCGGCGCTGGAAGAGGCGGAGAAACCCTCCGGCAAAGCTGACTCTCAGAGCTGACGATGACTGACCCGATCAAAACCGACAACGCCCGGTCGAAGGCCGAGCAGCTGCCGCTCGCATTCTCGCACCAATCCGCTTCCGGCCGGGATGATCTCCTGGTCTCGGCTTCGCTGGAGGCTGCCGTCAGCCTTGTCGATGAATGGCCCAACTGGCCGTCACCGGTGGTGGTGCTGGCCGGGCCGCCGGGCTCGGGAAAATCGCATCTCGCCAATATCTGGAAAAACATCAGCGAGGCCCGCGACATCCATCCGACAGCCGGAGGCGATGCGGCGCGTGCGGCCGAAACCGGGCCGGTTCTATTCGAGGATGCCGACCGCCGCGGTTTTGACGACACCGAACTGTTTCATGTCATCAACAGCGTGCGCCAGAACGGAACGACGCTTCTGATGACCAGCCGGCAATGGCCCTCCGCGTGGCCGGTGACGCTGCCGGACCTTCGCTCGCGCCTGAAGGCCGTCACGATTGTGGAAACCGGAGAGCCGGATGAGGGGCTTCTGGCGCAGGTGCTGGTAAAACTCTTCGCCGACCGGCAGCTTTACATGGATGACAAACTCATAGGCTACATCGTCAACAGAATGGAGCGTTCGCTCGACACGGCGCAGACGATCGTTGACAGAATAGACCGGCTCGCCCTGGCGCGCGCAACGAGAATTACCCGGCCGCTGGTGGCAGAAGTTCTCAACGCGATGGACAATGCGGCCCCCGGCGACTTCGACGTCGATTGACTGTCACAGTTCCGTCGTCAAACTGTTATACGGGCAAGAAGGACGATCGCGCGATGCAGCAGGATCACGGGACGGAAATTGGTCAGGGGACGGAACACGGAATGGACGCTATCGCGCAGGAAGACTTCAACAGGGTTCAGCCGACGGAAGGCGAAAGCCTCTGGGACAGCCCGGCGCGTTTCATCAACCGCGAGTTTTCCTGGCTCCAGTTCAACCGCCGCGTCCTCGAAGAAACGCTGAACACCGATCATCCTCTTCTGGAGCGGCTGCGTTTCCTGTCCATCTCTGCGGCCAACCTCGATGAGTTCTTCATGGTCCGCGTCGCCGGTCTTGAAGGCCAGGTGCGCCAGAAAATCACCGTCAAGACGCCGGACGGCAAGACCCCTGCCGAGCAGCTGGAAGACATCCTGAAGGAAATCGACAATCTGCAGATGGAGCAGCAGGCATCGCTTGCCGTTCTGCAGCAATATCTCGCCAAGGAAGAAATCTTCATCGTGCGGCCTGCCGCTTTGTCGGATGCCGACCGCACGTGGCTGGAAACGGAGTTCGAAGACCGGATCTTTCCGGTCCTGACGCCGCTGTCCATCGACCCCGCGCATCCGTTCCCCTTCATTCCCAATCTCGGCTTCTCTATGGGGCTGCAACTCGATAGCGTAAATGGCCGCGAGCCTATGACGGCGCTTCTGCGCCTGCCGCCTGCGCTGGATCGCTTCGTGCGGCTGCCGGACGACAAGAACGCCATCCGCTACATCACGCTTGAAGATGTTGTCGGCCTGTTCATCCATCGGCTTTATCCGGGTTATACCGTTCGTGGCTTCGGCACCTTCCGCATCATCAGAGACAGCGATATCGAAGTTGAGGAAGAGGCCGAAGATCTGGTCCGCTTTTTCGAGAGTGCGCTGAAGCGGCGTCGCCGCGGCTCGGTGATCCGCATCGAAACCGATAGCGAGATGCCGCAGTCGCTGCGCCAGTTCGTGGTGCATGAGCTTGGCGTGCCGGACAATCGCGTCGCGGTTCTGCCTGGGCTTCTGGCGCTCAACACCATCTCGGAAATCGTGCGCGCTCCCCGCGACGACCTGAAATTCGAGCCCTACAATGCCCGTTTTCCTGAGCGCGTGCGCGAACATGCGGGCGATTGCCTTGCCGCCATCCGCGAAAAGGACATGGTGGTTCACCATCCGTATGAAAGCTTCGACGTGGTGGTGCAGTTCCTCCTGCAGGCGGCGCGCGATCCCGAAGTGCTCGCCATCAAGCAGACGCTTTACCGCACCTCCAATGACAGCCCGATCGTTCGTGCGCTGATCGATGCGGCGGAAGCTGGCAAGTCGGTGACGGCTCTGGTCGAACTCAAGGCGCGTTTCGACGAGGAAGCAAATATCCGTTGGGCGCGCGATTTGGAGCGTGCCGGTGTGCAGGTGGTTTTCGGCTTCATCGAACTCAAGACACACGCCAAGATGTCGATGGTGGTGCGTCGCGAAGACGGCAAGCTCAGAACCTATTGCCACCTCGGTACGGGCAACTACCACCCGATCACGGCCAAGATTTACACCGACCTTTCCTTCTTCACCTGCAATCCGAAGATCGCCCACGACATGGCGAATATCTTCAATTTCATCACGGGTTATGGTGAGCCGGAAGAGGGAATGAAGCTGGCGGTTTCGCCCTACACCCTGCGCCCCCGCATCCTCAAGCATATCCATGAAGAGATCGCGCATGCCAAGAATGGCGCGCCGGCGGCGATCTGGATGAAGATGAATTCGCTGGTCGACCCCGAAATCATCGACGCGCTTTACCTTGCAAGCGCTGCCGGCGTTGAGATCGATCTCGTTGTGCGCGGCATCTGCTGCCTGCGCCCGCAGGTGCCGGGACTGTCGGATAATATCCGCGTCAAATCCATTGTCGGCCGCTTCCTGGAGCACAGCCGCATCTTCTGCTTCGGCAACGGTTTCGGCCTGCCGTCTGACAAGGCGCTGGTCTATATCGGCTCGGCGGACATGATGCCGCGCAACCTGGATCGGCGCGTGGAAACGCTGGTTCCGCTGACCAATCCCACGGTGCATGAGCAGGTTCTTTCACAGATTATGCTGGGCAATCTCATTGACAACCAGCAAAGCTACGAGATACTTGCGGACGGAACGTCGAGGCGCATTGAGGTGCGTAAAGGCGAAGAACCGTTCAACGCGCAGCACTATTTCATGACCAATCCCAGCCTTTCCGGACGTGGTGAAGCCCTGAAATCCAGTGCGCCCAAATTGATTGCCGGGTTGATTTCGTCCCGCAAGAAACAGGCTGAATGACTCGATCAGAAGCACAGGGGCGGCTGACCGGCCTTGCCCCCGTTTCCGTCATAGATATTGGTTCGAACTCCGTTCGTCTCGTCGTATATGAAGGTCTGTCCCGCGCGCCAGCGGTGCTGTTCAATGAAAAGGTCCTGTGCGGCCTCGGCAAGGGGCTGGCGCTGACGGGGCGCATGCATGAGGAAGGCGTCGAGCGCGCGCTGAAGGCGCTGAGACGCTTCCATGCGCTTTCCGAGCAGGCTCAGGCGCAGCAGCTTTATGTGCTGGCGACTGCCGCCGCGCGTGAGGCGGAAAATGGTCCTGATTTCATCCGTGAGGCTGAAGCCATCCTCGGTTGCGAGATCGAGGTCCTGTCGGGTGAGAAAGAAGCGCTTTATTCGGCCTACGGCGTAATCAGCGGCTTTCATGATCCCGATGGCATTGCCGGGGACCTTGGCGGTGGCTCGCTGGAACTCATCGACATCAAGGGCAAGAGCTGCGGCGAGGGCATCACCCTGCCGCTCGGTGGCCTGCGGCTGTCGGAACAGTCTGACGGGTCGCTCGAAAAAGCGGCTGCGATTGCCCGCAAGCATGTGAAGAATTTCACCAAGCTTCTGGCAGCAGGCGAGGGGCGCACCTTTTACGCCGTCGGCGGCACCTGGCGGAACATGGCCAAGCTGCACATGGAAATTTCCGGTTACCCGCTGCATATGATGCAGGGTTACGAGTTGCCGCTGGAAGAGATGCTGAATTTCCTCGAGGAGGTCATCGTCTCCCGCGACAGCAAGGATCCCGCGTGGCAGGCGGTGTCCAAGAACCGTCGCTCGCTTCTGCCGTTTGGCGCCATCGCCATGCGCGAAGTCCTAAGGGCGATGAAACCGGCGAAAATCGCTTTTTCCGCACAGGGCGTGCGCGAGGGCTATCTTTATTCGCTGCTCTCCGAAACCGAACAAAATGCGGACCCGCTTCTGGTCGCGGCCGATGAGCTTGCCATTCTGCGCGCCCGTTCGCCCGAACATGCGCGCGAACTGGCGGACTGGAGCGGACGAACCTTCCCGGTCTTCGGGGTCGAGGAGACGGAAGAAGAAAGCCGCTACCGTCAGGCAGCCTGCCTGCTCGCCGATATCAGCTGGCGCGCGCATCCGGACTATCGCGGATTGCAGGCGCTCAATATCATCGCCCATTCGTCATTCGTGGCGATCACCCATCCTGGCCGCGCCTACATAGCGCTCGCCAATTATTACCGCTTTGAAGGCCTCAACGACAATGGCGTGACGGAACCGCTCGCCGTGATGGCCGGCGAACGTCTTCAGGAACTTGGCAAGTTGCTGGGCGGCCTGCTGCGGGTGGTTTATCTTTTCTCCGCATCGATGCCGGGTGTCGTCGATCACCTGAAATTCCGCAAGTCCGACAATCCCGATCTCGATCTCGAATTTGTGGTTCCGCATGATTATTGCGATTTCGCCGGCGAGCGGCTGGACGGGCGTTTACAGCAACTGGCGAAGCTGACGGGGAAGAGACTGGCCTTCGTGTTCGAGTAAGCCGACACAATACAGCCGTAAATTTATCCGTACTCATCTCAATTTTTGAGGTGATGTATATTTATGAAAATTATCAGGTGGACCGTGCCGATCGTCATCGGCGTGATTGCTGTCTCGGCTTTTTCGGGAGCGCGCATGAATAGCATGTCCGAGCGTTACCAGCGCGGTGATTTTCCGCTGGCCGACATTTCCACATTTGAAACGAATGACATTAAGATAACACTCGAACGCTATAACAGTCACCCACTATTGGCAGAATACAAACGGTTCGTGACGGTGGAGCGTCACAATGGCGAGTCGCTTAGAACCGAAATCGGCTCCGACCCAGGCGGCGGCGAACGGGTGGACGTGTGCGAAACGTCGGATGGCAACATCCTGTTTGAAGATCGATTCATGTCGCATATTTTGTCAGGTGCAGGTGAGGTACGCGAAATCAGCTCTGCATCGGCTTTTCGCATAAACCCGGACGGTTCGCTTGATCAACTGATCAAACCGGACGCCACGCCTCTCTGTGTCCGAAAGCTCGGCCGATTCGATTTCGGTAAAGACGGAGCATATGGCTTTCAAAGAAATGAAGGGCGCATCTAAAGTCGTGGCGGCTGAAAAAGATCCGCCGCCACGACTGACTGTGTTACTTCGCGTCAAGTAAATCCTTGACCTCAAGCAGAACGAATTCGTTGTCGTCAGCCTTGTCCAGGGCGCGGCCGGCCGAGAAGGGCAGGTTGTTGTCATTGCCGACGAGGATATGCGTGGCATCGACGCGGTCGACATTCTCGATGGTGACGAAAGGCATGTCGTAATAACCATTGCCGCCGCCCTGACGCTTCTTGTTGTCGGGATCGGAGATTTTCAAGAGATCGATGTAGCCGATCTTGCGCGCGGCCTTGCCGACATTGGCGTCATTGAACTCGATCTTGTAGATGCGCTTCACCTTGGAAGGCACGGCAAAGCAGTTCGCTTCCGGCTTCTTCGGGTCGGCGCAGGCCTTGTCGGCGGTGCCGGCGCCATTGTCGCGTTCGATCACGAGTGCGGTGCTGTCGTCAAGCATGTTGAAGTCGCCGATGGCTTCGCCACCCTGCGCCAGCGGATAAAGCCAGGTGCGGCCGGTCCATTCCTTCCTGGCAGTGTCGAGTTCGATGATGCGCAGGGCGGTTGCGCCATCTTCGGTCTTCTCCACCTGGCCGTCGGCCATGTAAAGCGGGCCTTCGAGAAGGCCATAGAGCTTGGAGCCATCCTTGGAGAGCGCCATGCCTTCATAACCGCCAGAGCGTTTCAGGTTGAAGGCCGGCATTTTCTGCGCGGGGTTGCCGGGCAGGGCAAGCGTCGGATGATCCGGAGACTTCACCTCGATGTCGCCTGCCCTGGTGGAGATCACGTCGGTCAGCTTGCCGTCACGGGTGAATTTCAGGATGTAGGGGCCGAATTCCTCGCCAACCCAGAAACCATCGGCAACCGGCTGAATCGATTCGACGTCGAAATCGGCGCCCGTCAGGTAACGCTTGCTCGAGCCTTCGAGGACGATGGGGAAGGGCGCCTTCATATCAGGGTCGGAGAGGAACACGGTTTCAAGCGCGTTGACCTTGCCGGCGCCCCAGTCGAACTTCAGATGGTGAAGCATCAGCATGGCGTCGCTGGAGTTAAGCTTGGAACCGAAACCGTTGTCGGAAAGGCTCCAGAAGCTGCCGTCGGGCATCGCCTTGATGCCGGAGAAACCTTGCATCGGCTGGCCGTTGAACGGCATGGAAAGGCCGGTCAGGCGCACGCCATCCTTGCCCGGCACGGTGCCGAGACCTTCCGCACGCTTGCGGTCGGCGGTGGTGAACTTAGCAGAGGTCTTGAGATGGTCGGGTGCGTCAGCAGGCGCTGGAATGACGGTGTCTGCCGGCAGGATGGCGTGGGAGACCAGCTTTGCCGGAAATTCCTGTTCGGCGGCATGGGATGCACAAGCGAATGCCAAGATGGCGCAGGACGCAAAAAGAACGTGCTTCATGATGAGACCCCTCTCAATACCTGTTGAAGACAGGCTTGAGGCGATAGGGGTGTCGCATGACAGGCAGGTGATTGGCGTTTGAAGCTTTGATGAAATCATGCGGTGGGAGCCTGATATTGACTGAGCGTGCAGACGCCGAGCGTCTGGCCGCGGCCCTTCACCGCATGTTCGCCGAGATATTCGCTTCGCACGCCCTTGGGAAGCACCAGCTGATGGGCGAGATCGGCGGAAATCAGCACCGGATGGCCGAGCATCTTGCTCAGCGATTCGAGCCTTGAGGTCGTGTTCACCGTGTCGCCGAAATAGGTGATCTTGTGGTGGTCGACGCCGATTTCCGCCGTGATGACAGGACCGCCATGGATCGCAAAACGCAGGCGCGGCACTTCCCCGAAGCGGGACAGCCACGTGTCGCGTTTCTCCTCGATGGTTGCCAGAATATCGAACACGCAGCGCACACAGGCCGCGCGCCTTATCGCCATGTGATAGGGCCAGGTGATGATGGCGGCATCGCCAATGTAATCATCGATAACCCCGCCATGCCTCCTCACCGGTGCGGCATAGCTTGCGAAGATTTCGCCCAGGAACTCCTGCGCTTTCAGGTCCCCGTGCGTCTCTGCAAAGGAGGTGGAGCCGACGAGATCGATGAAGATGAAGACGCGGTCTTCGCTGACCGGGCGGCGATAGCGCCCGAGAATGAGATCGATGAAGATATCGCGGCCCAGAAGCTCGCGCACGCGCATGATGAAGACGATGATGCCGCAGACGATGAGCGTGAAGACGAGCGTCTGTACTTCGGCATGCACCGCGCGTTTCCAGGTGCCGGGAAAGATGCCGCTGAGCCAAAGGATGGTGCCGCCAAGTCCAAAGCCGCAAAAGACGAGAATGGCGTAGATGAGAAGCCCGACGGCGATATAGGCGGGCGTGGGTAACGCGCTGACCTGCCGCGACAGGCCGGGCATGATGTAGCCGCGCTCAAAAGCGAGAATCGGGGCGCAGGCGAAGAGTGCATAGGTTGCGCCGATCAAGGCGCCGCCGCCATACTCCAGAAATGCGTAGGCCACGCCGCTGCCCGCCACGGCAACGAACAGCACCACGTAATCCAGAATTGGCAGCAATTTTCTCATGGCGATTCCGATCTCGGAAAGGAAGGCTTGCGCCCTCTCGGGCACAGCTTCTGTTCAGGCCATATGCGACATTAGTGTGGAAAATGCGCCGCAAAAAGTGAGTAATCGGTAAGGTTGCACGCAGGATTGGTGGCGCTGTTGCGCCCTTGCCGCAACGGCATCGAACCTCGCACATGAGAGGCCTCATCGACGGCTCAATGTCTGCAACAGGCGCGGTTCGGCAAGACGGCTACCGAAGCAACGCGCCGGAGAAAACAGCGCGATGGAGGGTAGGTGGGTCAGGGACGGGCGATTAGGCCCCGTTCGCCGCCACTTCCACTGCCTCGACCTTCTTGCCAGCAAAACGCAGCGCGACTTCGCCGTTGATGAGCTTGAGTGCCACATCGCCGAACAGCTCACGCCGCCAACCGGAAAGCGCCGCAACCGTCGCCTTTTCGCCTTCGGAAGCGATCTTGTCCAGATCGTCGCTATTGGCGATGACCTTTGCAGCGACGCCGTGCTTGTCTGCCGTCAGTTTCAGCAGGACTTTGAGCAACTCCACGGCAGCGCCGGTGCCTTCCGGTGCATGGCTGTGACGCGGCGCCTTGGGCATCTCTTCCTTCGGAAGTGCCAGCGCCGCATTCACTGTCTCGATGATGGCCGTGCCGGAGGCGGAGCGTTCCCAGCCCTTGGGGATGGTGCGAAGCCGCGACAGCGCCTCGGCATCCTTCGGCT
>NZ_JBQYSN010000079.1:0-23253 GCF_052686535.1 Agrobacterium sp. DKPNP3
ATATCAGCCGTGAGACGATGTCGGACGGCAATGTCGTTTCTGTCTATTCGCCGCGGCCACGCGACGGGACCGGGCCGGTGCTGATGAGCGGCCAGACCTATGGCCAGGACCCCCGCATGGCGACGCGGCCGAATGAAGAACTCGTGGAAGAGACGGCGTTTGGCCAGTTGCCGGTTGTCGGGGCCGATGGTCTGCGGCCTATGGAACAATATGCGCGGCCGTGGTCCGGAACGCGCGGCGTTCGCATTGCGATCGTCGTTGGTGGCCTTGGTCTCAGTCAGACGGGGTCGCAGAAGGCAATCCGTGAGTTGCCGCCGGAGGTGACGCTCGGCTTTGCTGCCAGCGGTAACAGCCTGCAGCGCTGGATGCAGGAAGCCCGCCGGCAGGGCCATGAAATCCTCCTCCAGATACCTCTGGAGCCGTTTGGTTACCCCGGCACCAATCCCGGCCCCGACACGCTGCTGGCGAGCGACCCCGCCAAGATCAATCTTGATCGTCTGCATCGCTCAATGGCGAAGATCACCAATTACACCGGCATCATGAATTATCTTGGCGGTCGTTTTCTGGCGGAGCAGGCGGCTCTGGAGCCAGTCATGCGCGATATCGGCAAGCGCGGCCTGCTCTTTCTGGATGACGGCTCTTCAGCGCAGTCGCTAAGCGGAGGGATCGCAAAGGCCATTTCCGCACCGCAGGGTTTTGCGGACGTGCTGCTGGACGGTGAAGTCACCGAGGCTTCCGTCCTGCGCAAGCTGGACGAACTGGAGCGAATTGCACGCCGCAACGGCCAGGCGATCGGCGTTGCATCGGCTTTCGATGAAAGCGTTGCTGCCATATCCAAATGGTCGCGGGAGGCCGGAGGCCGCGGTATCGAAATCGTCGGTGTTTCTGCGCTTGTTTCCGGGCAAGCGGGGCAGTAAACCTTCGCTGCAGCCATTGCGTCTACCAGAAATTGCGGGTTCCCATGACAGTCAAAGCAGAAGATTTGCCCTACCGTCCCTGTGCCGGGATCATGGTTCTGAACGCGGACGGCCTTGTCTGGGCCGGTCGGCGCATCAGGGAAGGCAACTCCGAATATGATGGCTCACCGCATCTGTGGCAGATGCCGCAGGGTGGCATCGACGACGGTGAAAAGCCGCTGGCGGCCGCCATTCGCGAACTTTACGAAGAGACGGGAATGAAAACGGTGAACCTTCTTGCCGAGGCGAGCGACTGGATTCACTATGACCTTCCGCCCGAACTGATCGGTATCGGCCTCCGGGGCAAGTATCGGGGGCAGGCACAACGCTGGTTCGCCTTCCGCTTCGAAGGCGACGAGAGCGAAATCCAGATCAACCCGCCGCCGACAGGACATGAGGCTGAGTTCGACGCCTGGGCCTGGAAGCCAATGGAGAGTTTGCCTGAACTTATCGTGCCCTTCAAACGCGGGGTCTACGAACAGGTGGTTGCCGAGTTCCGGCATCTCGCCGGCAGATAAAAAGGCGGCCTGGGCCGCCTTTTCCGTGTCGCTGGCTTATTCCGCTTCGTTGGCGGAATCGGCGTTAAGCTGACCGTATTTCTCTTCGCCAATCTTTGCGAGCAGCTCAAGCTGGGTTTCGAGGAAGTCGATATGGCCTTCCTCGTCGATCAGCAGCGCTTCAAACAGCTTCATGGAGACGTAGTCTCCGGCTTCGTGACAGATGTCACGGGACTGCTTGTAAGACGCGCGGGCATCGTATTCACCTGCCAGATCAGCTTCCAGAACTTCCTTGACGTTCTGGCCGATCCGGAGAGGCGCCACGGTCTGAAGGTTCGGGTGGCCCTCGAGGAAAATGATGCGGTCGATCAGCTTATCGGCGTGCTGCATCTCTTCGATGGACTCAGCGCGTTCCTTCTTTGCGAGCTTGGTGTAACCCCAGTCGTTCAGAAGACGATAGTGAAGCCAATATTGATTTACTGCACCGAGTTCGAGGAACAGTGCCTCGTTAAGCCGCTCGATGACTCTTTTGTCGCCTTTCAATGTCCGCTCTCCTATTCTCTTCATGGAATCGCTTTAGGCGGGACATAAAATCAAAAACATCGGCCTCCGTCGAGTGGCGACGGGCGTGATATTCTTCCGTGGTTTTGATGATCAGGTCGACAACGGAGGGAAAACAGCCGCAACAGCGACCACGTTTTTCCATGGCATGATACACTTTTGCGGGGACGATGAGCTGCCAACAGTCCTCGTCGAGGAGCTCGTTGATAACGTCCTTGATCTCATGATCAGTGATGTAATTGCAGCTGCAAACCAGCATGATGAACTGCCTGTATGACGCAACACTTTGTTTTCGTTCTTAAACCAAAACAGGACAGTGGCTGTCAAGAAAAACATCCGAAGCGACCGGCAGTCATTCTTTTAGATCTTTTCTAAACTAGACAAAAAATATCGTATTTTCAATTGTTTAGTTGTTCAAAATGATTAGAGAAAGACGCTTGAAATATAAGAAAATACTTAACTAACCCGTTGTTATCACGGGATTGTGATCGGCCATGGGCCGGTCGCCGCCCCGGAGCGAGGGCCCTCACGCGAAATATTGCCCGCCATTGGCGGTCAGGGTGGCACCGGTAATGAACCCGGCCTCGTCAGACACCAGAAACAGGACGCAGCGCGCGATCTCTTCCGGCTCGCCAAGCCTGCCAACGGGAATTTGCGGAATGATGCGTTCGGAGAGAACCTTCTCGGGGATCGCTCTCACCATTTCCGTGCCGATGTAGCCGGGGCAGATGGCGTTAACGGTGATGTTGCGGCTTGCGCCTTCCTGGGCGAGCGCCTTGGTGAAGCCGATATCCCCCGCCTTGGAGGCAGAGTAGTTCGTCTGCCCTGCCTGACCCTTTTGACCATTGATGGAGGAGATATTGACGATGCGGCCAAAGCCGCGCTCACGCATGCCTGGCCAGACGGGGTGCGTCATGTTGAAGACGCCGGTCAGATTGGTATCGATGACCTCGCGCCATTGCTGTGGCGTCATCTTGTGAAACATCGCGTCGCGCGTGATGCCGGCATTGTTTACAAGGACTTCAACGGGACCTAAAGCCTTCTCCACCTTCTCGATGCCCTCAAGGCAGGCGTCGTAGTCACGCACGTCCCACTGAAAAGCCGGAATGCCGGTCTCAGCCTGAAATGCTTCCGCCCTGTCGCTCGTGAAAGCGTAATTCACCGCGACGCGATAGCCGGATGCCTGCAGGGTGCGGGCGATGGCGGCGCCTATGCCGCTCGTCCCGCCGGAAATCAAAGCAACCCGGCTCATATTGGCCTCCATGACCTGTCAGTGAAGCGCCCGCGCCCAAGAGGCTCTTCCAATGTTGCAGACGTTTCGTTGTGCTCAACGGCCACAGAAATGAGGCCAATGGGAGGCTGCTTCTACCCTATCGCGGGCTGGACCGGAATTGCTTTTTGACAGGTCACGGCTTCGCTTCAGAGCGCTTCAATGCACATGGCGACACCCATGCCGCCGCCGATACACAGCGTCGCGAGACCCTTCGACACATTGCGGCGGCGCATCTCGAAAATCAGCGTATTTAAGACGCGCGCACCAGAAGCGCCGATGGGGTGGCCGATGGCAATTGCCCCACCATTGACGTTGACTATTTCGGGATTGAGACCCAGTTCGCGCACGACCGCGCAGGATTGCGCTGCAAAGGCCTCATTGGCCTCAACAAGGCCGATATCGTTGATCGACCAGCCGGCCTTGGCGAGCGCCTTGCGGGAAGCGGGGATGGGACCAGTGCCCATGATCTGTGGATCGACACCCGCCGTGGCCCAGGACGCGATACGGGCGAGTGGCTGGATGCCACGCCGTGCGGCTTCCTGTTCAGACATCAAAAGGGTCGCTGCCGCGCCATCATTCAGGCCGGAGGCATTGCCGGCGGTCACCGTACCTTCCTTATCGAAGGCAGGACGTAGCTTGGCCATGGTCTCAAGCGATGCGCCGTGACGAATATGCTCGTCTGCGTCGATGACGATATCAGCCTTGCGGCCCTTGACCGTGAAGGCGACGATCTCGTCAGCGAAGCGACCGGCGCTCTGGGCGGCTTCGGCCTTGTTTTGCGATGCAACGGCGAACTGGTCCTGCTCATCCCGGGACAGTTGCCATTGCCGAGCGATGTTTTCAGCGGTGATGCCCATGTGATAGCCGTAAAAGGCGTCGGTCAGGCCGTCCTTCAGCATGGTGTCGATCATCTTGAAGTCGCCCATCTTCACGCCGCCGCGCAGGTGCGCGCAATGCGGAGCCATGGACATGGATTCCTGTCCGCCGGCAATCACGATGTCTGCGTCGCCTGTAACGATCTGCTGCATGCCAAGGGCCACCGCGCGCAGGCCGGACCCGCACAGTTGATTGAGACCAAAGGCGGTGGCCTCCTGGGGGATGCCCGCCTTCATTGCCGCCTGCCGTGCGGGGTTCTGTCCCTCACCTGCCGTCAGAACCTGGCCGAGAATGACCTCGTTGATTTCTTTCGCCTCAACGCCGGCGCGCTCCAGCACCGCGCCTATAACCGTCGCGCCAAGTTCGTGCGCCGGCGTATTCGCGAAGTGGCCGTTGAAGGAGCCGACCGCGGTTCTGGCGGCGCTGGCGATCACGATTGAAGGCAGGGTCATCTGTTTTCTCCTCACTTGCGGGCGGAGACTGGCAAAGCTTTGAATACAAGTCAAATGCCGAAAGTTGCTTTGAAAGATGTTGCTAATTTGAGCTTATATCTTTCGAAAAATTGCTGCGCAAAAAACAGACTGTTGCGATGCACAAAACATTTGTCAGACAGCGCGTTTTGCGCATACACTTTGTATTGGGAAGAGCAAGAACACCAAAAAAAAGAAAATACCATCATCGCGAGGAGGCGGGCATGGCGAAACACGACGGCGAAACTATCATTAAAAAATACGCGAACCGGCGGCTCTATAACACCGGTACAAGCACCTATGTGACGCTTGATGACCTGGCGCAAATGGTCAAGCGCGGGGAAGACTTCAAGGTTCAGGACGCCAAGTCGTCGGAAGATATCACCCATGCCGTGCTGACGCAGATCATCGTCGAGCAGGAGGCCAAAACCGGCAACACGCTGCTGCCCACGGCTTTTTTGCGCCAGTTGATTTCCTACTACGGCGACCAGATGCAGACGGTCGTGCCGACATTCCTCGAACATTCGATGAAGACCTTTTCCGACCAGCAGAGCCAGATGCAGGAACATATGGCCAAGGCCTTCGGCGACGGTTCTCTCGCCCGCAATTTTCAGGCGCCGCTGCAGATGATGGAAGAGCAGATTCGTCGTAACACGGAACTGTTTCGGCAGGCGATGCAGGGTTTCACACCTTTTGCCGCACCGCAGGCGCCCAAGGAAACCCGCAAGCCAAATCCGTCCGAAATCGACGAGCTGAAGGCGCAGTTGCGCGCATTGCAGCAAAAGCTCGACCAGCTCTGAGCCGGCGCCAGCTGGCCGATGCTCGACTTGGAAACGGCGTCGGCCTCACTTGCGCCTTCAGCCCGCCGTCCGTTCCGGCACGCGCAGGAGCATCAGGAAACCGGCTCCGAGAAAGACGATCAGCGTTGCCATGCCGATATGGGCGGAGCCGCTTACCGTGGTGGCTATGGAAAATGACAGTGTCGCCATGAAACTCGTGGCGCGCCCGGAAAGCGCATAGATGCCAAAATAGCGTCCGGCTTCCGCCACGCTGATGTTGCGGGCAAGATAGGATCGCGATGAGGCTTGAGCCGGGCCGAAAGCCAGGCCGATCAGCACCCCATAAAGCAGGTAAGCCTTTTCAGCGCCGGTGGCGAAGATGCCGCCATTGTCGGCGGTAGAAAGTTGTATCCAGCCGAACAGGGTAGAACTCTTTTCCGTGGAAACGATACCGACCGTCGCGACCAGCAGCAGCGCAAGACTGATCAGGATGGTGACGCGCGAACCGAGAGTCTGATCGAGGCGGCCGGCGGCAAAGCAGCCCGCAATGGCGACCACATTGAGAAGAATGCCGAAGAGGCCGATTTCCATTGTCGCCCAGCCGAACATCCCAGCCGCAAATGCTCCGCCGAGGATAAGGACGCCATTCACGCCGTCCTGATAAAGCATGCGCGCGATCAGAAATCGCAACAGCGATGGGCGGTGGCGAAGTTCACCCAAGGTCGTCTTCAGTTCTCTTAGACCAGAGCGAATGGCAGCTCCGAAGGGCAGGCCCTTTTTCGCGTCCGGGGTCAATAAGAACATCGGCAAAATGAAGATGAGATACCAGAGCGCAGCAACTGGTCCGGTTATTCTCGCGTCCTGCCCGGAGGCGGGGTCGAGGCCGAAAAGAGGCGTGATTCCAACGAGCGTAAGCCCGGTCTTGGGGTTTGCCGCCAGCAGGGTGACGACCGCAATCAGCACCACCATCCCGCCGAGATAGCCGAGGCCCCAGGCCAGATTGGAAATGCGCCCGACATTTTGCGGATTGGTGAGCCGCGGCATCATGGAATCGTTGAAGACAATCGAGAATTCCGCCGCGATGGAGGCGAGGATCATGCAGATTACGGGCAGAATGACCGGCGATCCCGGTGCCGCATACCAAAGGAGACACAGGCTGGTGATCTTGATGATCGCAAAGAAGGCGATCCACGGCTTGCGTGCACCGGACTGGTCGGCGATGGAGCCGAGAATGGGGGAGAAGAGGGCGATAATGATCGACGAGACCGTCGCCATGTTGCTCCATGTCGCCTGTGCCGAAATCGGATCATCGGTGAGCCGGGAAACGAAATAGGGTCCGAAAATGAAGGTGGTGACGACGGTGAAGAAGGGCTGCGCCGCCCAGTCGAACATGATCCAACCCCAGATGCCGCGTTTGGCAACCACTGTTTCCACGTTCGGAGGAGGCGCAGTCATTCAGAATCCTATAGGGAACAGTAGCTCGGCAGGCCCGGCGAGGTTAGCGTATCGCGATGGGCGCCGCCACCCGGAAGAGCTAAACCGGGTGGCTTTTTGCGTCGGTCAGCGCGACTGAACGATATCGCCGAGAAGCCCCGCCGCGACGGTGAGGCGGGCGAGGTTGGTGTCGCCGCTTTCGCTGAGCGCACCAAGTTCCGAGACGATGCGGTTGACGCGGACGCGGTCCGCCGCATACCAGGCCTGAACCGGGTCCTTCTCCTTCGCATACTCCGTGAGGGCCGAGATGACGATTCGGCGGCGCGATGAGGAAATCTGGTCCTGACTGCGCAGCAGCGCCAGACTTTCATAGTGATCCGCCGGCGTGATGCGCTGGCTGGCATCCAGCAAGCGTGCAACGCGGAAGGTCGAGGAGACGGTTGCATAGCTTTCGGCGGCGCGGGCAAGCGTAGTGCCAGCGCTTTCGGCAATGCGCATGATTTCAGGCACGTAGACAAGCAGCGACAGCGTATCCAGCTCTTCAAGAAGGGCCGGGGGAACGCCTTCGATTTCTGTTGCCCCAAGCTCGCGGCGATATTTCGCTGCGGCCGGCGACAGCGTCTTGATGGCTGTTTTCAGGCGATCGATTTCGCTCGCCATGTCCCCCGTTGTCAGCCCCGTGCTGCCGGTCTGCAGGTAGAGCCTGCTTGCGTCGGCGTAGATTCGGGCGATGGTGGCATAAAGTCCGTTCTGGACCTCGCCGCCGATCTTTCCGTCCAGCGCATCGACCTCGCTCCACAGTCGTTTGAGGCCAAAACCATCTTCCACGATAACAGCCGCCTTGACGACATCTGCGGCAAGCAGGCCGCTTGCATCGGCCAGCTTTTGCACGAAGCCCGGGCCGCCCCGGTTGACCACGGCATTGGCGAGCGCCGTCGCGACGATCTCGCGATGCAGGCGATGTGCCTTGATATCGTCCGCATAATTCTTCTGCATCTTCGCAGGGAAATAATCGAGCAGAAGATGCTGGAGGTAGGGCTCGTCTGGTAGCGGGCTCGCCACCAGCGCATCAAACAGGGTCAGCTTGGCGTAGGAGAGAAGCACGCCGATTTCGGGCCGGGTTAGCGGCTTGCCAGAGGCATATCTTTCACTGAACTCGGCATTGTCGGGCAGCGTCTCAACCTTGCGGTTCAACTGCCCGGTTGCCTCGAGTGCGCCCATCAGGCGGCCAAGTTCCTCGCGGTTGGCAAGCCCCAGCCGCTCCGTGAGCGAGATCGCTAGGGATTGCAGATAGTTGTTGCGCAGTACCAGCTGCGCCACATCAGGCGTCATGGAAGCGAGAAGCTGGTTGCGTTTCGGCATCGTCAGGCGACCGCTATTAACCGCGGAGGCAAGCGCGATCTTGATGTTGACCTCGACGTCGGAGGAGTTCACACCCGCCGAGTTGTCGATGGCGTCGGAGTTGCATCGCCCACCCGCAAGCGCATAGGCAATGCGCCCCTTCTGGGTGATGCCGAGATTGGCGCCTTCGCCGATGACCTTGGCGCGCAGCTCTGTAGCATTAACGCGGATCGGGTCGTTTGCCCTGTCACCCACCTCGGCATTGGTTTCCACCGCCGCCTTGATGTAGGTGCCGATGCCGCCGAACCACAGGAGATCGATCGGCGCCTTCAGAATGGCGGTCATGATCTCGAAGGGCGTGGCGACCGACTTGTCGAGGCCAATGGCAGCCACGGCTTCCGGCGTCAGCGTCACCGATTTTTCGGAACGCGAGATGATCATCGCGCCGGCCGAGAGGGCCGAGCGGTCATAGTCCTGCCAGCTGGAGCGTGGCAGGTCGAACAGCCGCTTGCGCTCTGCAAAGGACTTGTCCGTATCGGGATCCGGATCGATGAAAATGTCGCGATGATCGAAGGCGGCGATCAACCTGATCTTCTCCGAAAGCAGCATGCCGTTGCCGAAAACGTCGCCGGACATGTCGCCAACGCCGGCAACAGTGAAGGGCGTGGTCTGGATATCAGTATCCATTTCACGGAAGTGGCGTTTTACCGTTTCCCATGCGCCGCGTGCGGTGATGCCCATCTTCTTGTGGTCGTAACCGGCGGACCCACCCGATGCAAAGGCGTCGTCCAGCCAGAAGCCAGCCTCATGCGCAAGACCGTTTGCGGTATCGGAGAAGGTGGCCGTTCCCTTGTCGGCGGCAACGACGAAATAGGGGTCGTCGCCATCAAGCCGCAACGTGTCGGGCGGCGGCACAATGGCGTCGTCGACGATGTTATCGGTGATCGAGAGCAGCGTACGGATATAGGTTTTGTAGGCCTCGCGGCCGGCATTAAAGACCTCGTCGCGGGAGCCGCCAGCGGGTAGGTTCTTCGGGAAGAAGCCGCCTTTGGCGCCGACGGGCACGATGACCGCGTTCTTCACCTGCTGCGCCTTGACGAGACCGAGCACCTCCGTGCGGTAATCCTGGCCGCGATCCGACCACCGCAGACCGCCGCGGGCCACCTTGCCGAAGCGCAGATGCACGCCTTCGACCTCTGTGCCGTAAACGAAGATTTCGCGGAAGGGACGGGGTTCGGGCAGGCCGTCCAGATGTTTCGGATCGAACTTGAATGCCAGAAGGTCCCGTGGCGCGCCGTCGGCATTCTTCTGGAAGTAGTTGGTGCGCAGCGTCGCATCGATCGCGTTGACGTAGCGCCGCAGCGTGCGGTCCTCGTCGAGATTGGGAACACCGCTCAGCGCCGCTTCGATGGCCTTGTGAATTTCTGCGAGTTTCCTCAGCCGCTTCTTCTCTTCGATCGACGGATCGAAGCCGGCTTTGAACAACGCGAAAATATTCCGGGAAATGTCGGGATATTTATAGAGGGTTTCGGAAATGTGCTCCTGCGAATAGACGATACCGGTCTGGCGCAGATAACGGGCATAGGCACGCAGCACGGAGACTTCGCGCACATTGAGGCCGCAGGCCAGGATCAGGCGGTTGAAGTTGTCATTGTCCACCCTGCCGGAGAAGGCGGCGAGGAAAGCGTCTTCGAGTTTCGGTCCGTAGTGCGGCAGATCGAGTGTCGCGCCGGCTGCGACCGATAGTTCCATGTCATGCAGCACGATGTCGCGCTTTTCGCCTTCCGAAACGACACCAATATCGAAGGTCCGTTCGCTGATGACGTTAAAGCCGAGATTTTCGAGCAGGGGCACGCGGCGCGAAAGCGGCAGGTGGCCGTCACGGTGGAAAATTTTCAGCGACAGCGTGTCGGCTGACTGGCCCTCCTGCTGGTAGAACTCGATGCGGACCGGTTCACCCTTTGCCGCGCCCAGAATATCCGGCATATCGCCGATTGCCTCTTCGGGCGTAAAAGCTTCCTGATAGGCCTGATCGACCTCTAGTACCGGTGCGCCCGGTTCGGAGAGAGCGACGAAATGATCTATCCAGCGCGCCGCAATATCACTGACGGCTTCCTCAAGCTTATCCTGAGCGATGCGCGGCGTCTTGCCTTCGGTGCGGCCGACGATGAAATGCACGCGGGCGACCGCGCCCTCGGGGAAGGCCGGATAATAGGCGGAGATATGCCCGTCATAGACCCGGCTTAGATAGTCGCCGATCTTCTCGCGGACATAGGAATTATACTCTTCACGGGGCACGAAAATAATGGCCGAAACGAAGCGGTCGAAACGGTCTATACGCGCAAGGACACGCACGCGCGGACGGTCGCTCAGTTCCATGATCTGCTCGATAAAGCGGATCAGAAGATCCGTCTCAATCTGGAAGAGATCGTCACGGGGATAGGCTTCCAGCGTGTTTTGCAGGATACGGCCGGAGTGGCTGTTGGGATCAAACCCGAAATGCCGCTCCACATCAACCACTTTGGCGCGCAGCAGCGGTATCTGCTTGACCGAGCGTGTATAGGCTGTCGCCGTGAAGAGACCGACGATGCGCAATTCGCCGACAACGTTGCCGTTTTCATCGAAGCGCTTGATGCCGATGTAATCCATATAGGCGCGGCGATGGACGATGGATTTCACATTCGCCTTGGTGACGATGAGGAAATCCGGGCCGTCGAGGAAGGCGAGGATTTCCGGCGTGGTCGTCACCGCGTTTTTGCCCAGACGCAGCACGCGCACATCGGGATCACTCAGGCTGCCAAGGCCAACGCCGTCACCGCGCTCGACTTTGGCATTCTTGCCTTTGCCGGAATAGGTGTAGTCTCGCATCCCGAGGAAGGTGAAATTGTCGTTGCGAAGCCAGTTGAGAAACTCGACGGCCTCCTTGCGTTCCGTTTTGCGCCGCGATGAACCGCGTTCCGACAATTCATCCAGTGCCTCGTCGAGCTTCGCCAGCATCGGCCGCCAGTCGCGATAGGCGGATTCCACCTGTTTCAACACAAAGCGAAGCCGCTCTTCCAGGGCTGAAGCCGCCTGCTGAGAAAGCGGCGCGATATGCAGCTGGATGAGGCTGATGTTGCCGGCAGGATCATCCTCTGGCTCTGCAAGCCGGTAGCCACCCTTTACATCACCGGAGCGCACGAGAATGGGGTGCACCGCGAGGTAAAGACCGCGATAGCTGCTGGTGACTTCGCCCATGACGGAATCGTAGAGAAACGGCATGTTCCGACCAATGATGGTCAGAACCGTCACGGGTACATCCCGCGGCGAAACGCCCTCAACCTGGGAAATGCTGATATAGGGCGCATCACCGGTCCACCGCGAGAGTGCCTCAAAACTGTGGGCGGCACTCGCCGCCAGCATCTCTGCGGAATAATATTCTATATCGTCGGCGCTTGCCCTTCCATAAAGAATACCAGGATCAAGAAATTCGACATTTTCGGCAATTGCGTGCTGACGCGCTTTTTCGATCTGTTTTTCGCGTTTTGGATTATTTCTGTAGCCCATTTGACGTGGATTCCTCCAAAAATCACACTTTAATGTAAAAAAGCATCGCCATTTTGCGGATTTTGCCTTTTCAGTCGAATCGGATATTGGCGTGGAATTACGAAGAGTTTAAGAGGCTTTTGTATTTCTTCAGGCGGTAAGTGAAATTTTTTTGCTTCTTTTATCAAGCGGCTCGGTTTAGAAGCTTACGACAGTATTTTTGCGGCTAATTTTTAGGCGGTTCTCGGACCGCCATGTGATGTTGTGGCCACGGTTGAAGCAAATTATTGATTCGCGTCTATTTTTGTGGTACACCAATCACACTGATCCACAGCGTGGCATTTGTGTGCCCAAAAACACCACGAAAGCAACACCTCTTTTGCACGCGGTTTCCGTGACATATCGAGCGTTTACGTTATCGAACCCCGCAAGACGGGTAGGTGTTTTTTTGCGTGCACGGCTGGACCAGTGCGGAGTCACCTGACGGTTCCCCCGTCTCATCAGGGCCTGACCGACCCAACCCCGGCATCCCCGGGTATGTAACAGGGAGTTTTTAGAACGAATGACGACCCAGCAGAAGAAATCTCCAGCACATCACGGCTTTAAAACCGGTGAAGCGATTGTGTATCCCGCTCATGGTGTCGGTACCATTTCTGCCATCGAGGAACAAGAAGTCGCCGGCATGAAGCTTGAGCTTTTTGTCATTGACTTCGAAAAAGACAAGATGCGTCTTAAAGTTCCTGTCGCCAAAGCCGTCAGCATCGGCATGCGCAAGCTTTCCGAAGGCGATTTTGTCGAGCGGGCGCTGAAAGTGGTGCAGGGCAAGGCACGCGTGAAGCGGACCATGTGGTCGCGCCGCGCGCAGGAATACGATGCGAAGATCAACTCCGGCGATCTCATCGCGATTGCGGAAGTTGTACGCGATCTCTACCGTGCGGAAAACCAGCCGGAGCAGTCCTATTCGGAGCGTCAGCTTTATGAAGCTGCTCTCGACCGCATGGCGCGCGAAATTGCCGCCGTCAACAAAATGTCTGAAACCGAGGCCGTTCGCCTGGTGGAAGTCAACCTTGCCAAGGGTCCCAAGCGTGGCAAGACTGTTGAAGAGGACGATTCTCAGGACGAAGCCGCTTAATAACGTCTTTTCCTTCTAAAAAAACCCGCCTTGATGGCGGGTTTTTTGTTGCCTTATCGGCTGCGCGCGCATCACAGGATGCGGATTTTCATGCCTTTGCGCATATGGGGCAGGATGCGCCCCATATCGCGGGGGTGGAGGGCTACGCAGCCCGCGGTTGGCTCATATCCCTGCCGGATCATGTGCATGAAGATCGCCGAGCCACGGTTGCGGCCTCGTGAGGTGATGTTCCAGTCCAGCACCAGACAGACGTCATAGAGGCCGTCCTTGCGCATCATTTCTTCATGACTTGCTTTGAAGGGTGCCTTGACCAATCTGTTGTAATTGGGATTGCGAGGCTCGTCGCACCACAGCATGGATTTCTGCGTTCGTTGCATCGGCAGGGCCGTCGTGAAACCGGTCAAGCGATCACCGCGATAGAAGCCGTGCATCAGGCGGGTCATTGAAATCGGCGATTTGCCGTCTCCCTCGCGTTTGAGTGCGGTGCGGCCATGCCGCCCGATGGCGGCGGGAAAGGTAAGATGCCCAAGTTGCACGATCGCCCGGCTGATTTTCATGGGAGCCGGCCGAACCATGAGTGTCGATACGCGTTTACGTTGTTCCGTGGGGCGTTTGCTCATGTTTTTCACGAGATTTTGCTTTGCAGGTTATTTAACGTGAAGTCATAGCACTTCATCATATGATGGCAATGGGTTGACCTTTTACCGGCAAATCGCTGAATTGGCTGACGATTAAAGTAAGAAAGGCTGAGAATCCGAATGACGGCTCGTACTATCCTTCTTGTGGACGATGACGACGATCTTCGTGAGACGCTGACCGAGCAACTGTCTCCCTATGAGGAATTCTCGCTTTTGAGCGGCGCGAACGCGGCACAGGCGATGCAGACTGCAAAGACCGCCCAGGTCGATCTCCTCATCATGGATGTCGGTCTACCGGATATGGATGGGCGCGAGGCGGTGAAGCTTCTGCGCAAAAGCGGCTTCAAGGCGCCGATCATCATGCTCACCGGGCACGACACCGATTCCGATACGATTCTCGGGCTGGAAGCCGGCGCAAACGACTACGTGACCAAGCCGTTCCGCTTCGCCGTGCTGCTTGCGCGCATCCGGGCGCAACTGCGCCAGTATGAACAGAGCGAGGACGCGGTTTTCACCGTCGGTCCTTATCAGTTCAAGCCCAGCCAGAAGCTGCTGACGACGGAAGACGGCAAGAAAATTCGTCTGACGGAAAAGGAAGCGGCGATCATCCGTTACCTTTACCGCGCCGGCAGCACGGTGGTGACACGCGACGTGCTGCTGGAAGAGGTCTGGGGTTACAATTCCGGAGTGACGACGCACACGCTTGAGACGCATGTATACCGCCTGCGCCAGAAGATCGAGCGTGATCCGTCCAACGCCGAAATCCTGGTGACCGAGAACGGTGGATACAAGATCGTTCCCTGAGACGGGGCTCGTTTATCGCTGCAAAACTCGCGCCGCGCATCCTGAAAGAAGCGCGGCGTTCTAATATCTTGTATTTTGAGGGCCGATATTGGAAAACCGCCATAGTGGTGCAGGTGTTTTTGCGGAGTAGTGATCGACATGGCCTTGACGGACGATATCATTCTGCTGGGGCAAGTGCCGCTATTCGCAGGCTTCAGCGACGATCAGTTGCGGCTTATCGCCTTTGGTGCTGAACGCCGGCGGGTGTCGGCCGGTCAGACATTGTTTCGGGAACATTCGCCGGCCGAGTGCGCTTTTGCGGTGACCTCGGGGCGTTTCGAGTTGTTCACGGCCGGACGGGATGGCAAACCTGTGCTGCAGGCGACGCCCGGCAAGGGCGCGCTGCTGTCCGAGCTGGCGCTGTTTACGCTATGCGAGCGAAAATTTACGGCCATTGCTGCCGAAGATTCCGAGGTCATCCGCATCACGCGCATCCTCTTCCACCGGTTGGTGGAGGAATTTCCCGAGGTTGCCGATATCGTCTCGGCGCGCATTCGCGATAATATTGCGGCGCTGGCGGCGGGTGCGGCCCGTTTACAGAACCGCTTCGCCTGACAGCCCTCGTTCAGAAGCGAAAGTGGGCTGTGACTGGAACATGGTCCGATGGCCGGTTCCAGCCGCGGGCTTCGCGCAATATGTCGATTTTCTCTAGTGTAGCGCCGAGATCCTGTGACGACCAGATGTGGTCGAGGCGACGGCCGCGATCAGCCGCTTCCCAGTCCTTGGCGCGGTAACTCCACCACGTGTAGATCTTCTCCGTCTCTGGCACGTTGAGCCGCATCAGATCGAGCCAGTTGCCCTGCTTCATGATCTCGAGCATGCCTTCGGTTTCGACCGGCGTATGGCTGACGATCTTCAAAAGCTGCTTGTGCGACCAGACGTCATTTTCAAGCGGCGCAATGTTGAGGTCACCGACGAGAATCGAGGAAGTGCCAGGAACGCCATCGGCGCGAAGCGCTTTCATTTCCTCGATGAAATCGAGCTTATGGCCGAATTTGGGATTGATCGACCGGTCCGGCTCGTCGCCGCCAGCAGGCACATAGAAGTTATGCAACCGGATACGGCGCGATCCGACCTGAAAAATCGCGGAAATATGCCGCGCATCGCCAACACCGCAGTAGTCCTGCCGGTGGTCTTCGATCAACGGCACTTTCGAGGCGATAGCAACGCCGTGATAGCCTTTCTGGCCGTGGATGATGACGTGCTCGTAACCCAGCGCCTTCAACGGCTTCATCGGAAACTCACCGTTCGGGCACTTGGTTTCCTGTAGGCAGAGAATGTCGGGCTTGTAACGCACCAGAAACTGTTCGACGATCGGCATTCTGAGCCTGACCGAGTTGATGTTCCAGGTGGTTATCGAAAACGACATACAAGGGCTCCGTTCCTATCGCCTCGAAGCAGGCTTCGAGGTTGGTTCCGGGGCGCAGGCTTATAACATCGTGACGAAAACTGGAATGTATTTTAACGGCAAAATGAAAAAGGCGGCCTGAGAGCCGCCTTCACAGTATACATGGATAAGCAACGTTAGCCGCGCTTGCGTACTTCCTCATAATTGATGTTGAAGACGCGTTCATCGAGGTTCACGCCGGTCTGGACATTGAAGATCATGACCGTGGTGTCCTTGTTCTGGGCATCCGTCGTCGTCCATTGTCTGAGATCGAAGGTTTTGGGGTCGAACATCAGGGTGATGGTCGAATCACCGAACACGCTCTTGTCTCCGAGCACGATGGTGGTCAGATCGGACTCCTCCTTCACGTTCCGGACTTTCTGGTTGCTCAGATCGATCCTGTCGGAAAGAAGTAGGCTAAGCGGGGTCTTCGACAGCGGATAGAGGTCCCATGTCTTCAGCTTCATATTGCCGATGACGACATTCTTGCCATCGGAAATCACGCGCATGGGCGAAGGATCTTCATAATTGAAGCGGAGTTTACCGGGACGTTCGATATAGAATTTCCCGCCGGTCTGTTCGCCGCGCGGGCCGAACTGCACGAATTCACCCATCATGGTTTTGACGGAAGAGAAGTGATTGGCGATTTTTTGCGCCGTTGCGGTATTGCCAGCCGCCTGGGCAAATGCGTCGAGCGGCGAAAGGCCGGCGATAACCGCAGCCATTGAAAACGCTGTCAGCACGCCACGTCGCGTCACGCCGTTTTGTGTTGCGTTTGCGATGGCCGTGTCGCCGGTGGTGAGGTCGTTCATTCTATTCTCCTTCATCGCAGCGATTGTCCGCATAAATGGCGGCGGCTTCATGACGTTGAAAGCGTGTAATAACGCTTCTTCGCCCCGCTTGGTTGCGGACTTACCGCTCGATGATATCTGCTTCGGTCGGGACGAGGATTTCGCGTTTTCCGGCGTGGTTGGCGGGGCCGATAATGCCCTCCTGCTCCATCCGTTCGATCAGCGAGGCGGCGCGGTTGTAGCCGATGCCGAGACGGCGCTGCACATAGGAGGTTGAGGCTTTGCCATCGCGAAGTACGACGGCCACGGCCTGATCGTAGGGGTCTTCGGAATCAGAGAAGCTGCCACCGCTGGCCGGGCTCGCGCCTGCACCGTCCTCGTCTTCTTCTTCGGTGATTGCTTCCAGATACTCAGGCGACCCTTGTGTCTTCAGATAGGAAACGATCTCTTCGACTTCGTTGTCGGAAACGAAGGGCCCGTGCACGCGTTGGATGCGTCCGCCGCCCGCCATATAGAGCATGTCACCCATGCCGAGCAGCTGTTCGGCGCCCTGCTCTCCAAGGATCGTGCGGCTGTCGATCTTCGAGGTGACCTGGAACGAGATGCGGGTTGGGAAGTTGGCCTTGATCGTGCCGGTGATGACGTCGACCGAAGGACGCTGGGTGGCCATGATGACGTGGATGCCGGCCGCACGCGCCATCTGCGCCAGACGCTGCACCGCACCTTCGATATCTTTGCCGGCGACCATCATCAGGTCGGCCATCTCGTCGATGATGACGACGATATAGGGCAGGGGCTTCAGATCGAATTCTTCCGTCTCGTAGATCGCCTCGCCGGTCTGGCGGTCGAAGCCGGTCTGCACCGTGCGGGTGAGGATTTCGCCCTTATCGAGCGCCTGCTGCACGCGGCTGTTGAAGCCGTCAATGTTGCGCACACCGATCTTCGACATCTTCTTGTAGCGCTCTTCCATCTCGCGCACGGTCCATTTCAGGGCCACGACAGCCTTCTTCGGATCGGTGACGACGGGGGAGAGCAGATGCGGAATGCCGTCATAGATCGACAGTTCCAGCATCTTCGGGTCGATCATGATCAGGCGGCACTGTTCCGGCGACATGCGGTAAAGCAGCGACAGGATCATGGTGTTGATGGCAACGGACTTGCCGGAACCGGTGGTGCCGGCAACCAGCAGGTGCGGCATCTTGGCGAGATCGGCGATGACGGGTTCGCCGCCGATGGTCTTGCCGAGCGCCATGGCAAGCTTCGCCTTGCTGTTTTCGAAGTCGCGGCTTCCGATCAGTTCTCGCAGGAACACAGTCTCGCGCGTCTGGTTCGGCAGTTCGATGCCGATGGCATTGCGACCGGGAACGACCGCGACGCGGGCAGCGATTGCGCTCATGGAGCGGGCGATGTCATCGGCAAGGCCGATGACGCGCGACGATTTGATGCCGGGCGCCGGTTCCAGTTCGTACAACGTGACGACGGGGCCGGGGCGGACGTGGATGATTTCGCCCTTGACGCCGAAATCCTCGAGAACGCCTTCCAGAAGGCGGGCATTCTGCTCCAGCACTTCCTCGCTCAGCATGTTGTCACGTACGACATTTTTCGGTTCTGCCAGAAGATGGACGGTCGGCAGCTGGAAACCATCGGCGGCGATGAACGAGGCCTGCGCCTCCCTGGCCACGCGCTCACTCGGTTTCGGGCGGGCGGAGGCGGCAGTTATTCTGGGCTGCCCACGTCCCGGTGCCTGGCGGGCGGTAAATTTCTGGTCGGTTTCGTCGCCGGAAAGAATACCGTTCGGCAGTCCGCGTCCATCCGCATCGAAAGACGGTTCATCGTCCATATCATCGTCGTGATCGAGCGCGATCGACGGAGGCGACATCTGCCGGCGGGATGCGGCGCGTTCTTCGAAGGAGGGTTCCGCGCGCTGGTCGAGGCGGTTGATCGCGGTTTTGAGGCGCGAGGGCTCGTTCAGCGTGCCGAATTCATATTCGTTGAAATCATAGGGATGCTCGAAGTCGTCGTGCAGGGCTTTCGACTTCAGCCCGAACAGGCGGCGGAAGCGTGCCTGGGTGATGTACCAGTAATGGGCGATTGCGCCAAAGGCGAGCATGTTGGCGAAGAAGCCTTCGCCATCGTCTTCATCATCCTCTTCCGCTTGCCGGGCGGCGCGCGCCTTGCTTGTGGCGACAGGCGCGACCTCTTCGCGCTCCAGTTCCTCGTCGAGACCACCGACAATACCGGCGGCAAACAGCATCAGCCAGGCTGCCGGCGCAGCGAAAATAACGCCAAGCACCGTCGCAATGGTGCCTGTGGGATAGGCGCCGATGAATAGTGCGGGGAAACGCAGGATCATGTCACCGATAACCCCGCCGATGCCGTTGGGCAGGGGCCAGGTGATGGGTGCGGGGAAGCATCCGAGCGAGGCGGCGCAGACGATGGCGCCCGCAAGCCACGCGACGAGGCGGGCGGGTATACGATTGAACCGTCGCCCGGCAATCAGCGCAATCGCCCAGGCGATGATGGGCAGGAACGAGATGATCGCGGAAAGCCCGAGGAATTGCATCACGATATCGGCAAAGATCGCGCCGCTGTAACCCAGAAGATTGGTAGGCTGGTTGCCGGTGGCATAGGACAGGCTCGGATCAGCCACATTCCATGTGGCGAGTGCGGCAATGCCGAGCGCAATCGTCGCCAAAAGAGCAAAACCGGCGAGAGCCATGATCTGACGCACGAAAAACGCCGTCAACACAAAACGTGTGTGACGACCATCGAATGTCGGAGAATGCATTCTGCCCATGTCCCTGAACCCGTCGCTTTTTCTGGTTTCGGCAAGATCGGCTGGTGACCGAATCCCGGATTGACAGGGAAAGCTAACCGGTTGCTGGTTAATGTCGTGTTAACCATGCGCCTTTTTGCGGCGGCCTCCGGATTTACGGCAAAGAAAAAGGCCCGCCGAAGCGGGCCTTCTTTTGGGTAAGGGGATGGAGAACCCCTTTTCCCGATATCAGGAGTGGTAAGCGGCTTCGCCGTGGGTCGCAAGGTCGAGACCTTCGCGCTCGGCTTCGACCGGAACGCGAAGCCCGACGATCACGTCGACGATCTTGTAAAGGATCGCGGAGACGATGGCGCACCAGACGATGGTGATGGCGACGGCAACGAACTGCGTCCAGACCTGCGAGGCGATGGAGAATTCAGGCTTGCCAGTGCCGCCGAGCAGAGGCGAAGTGAAGATGCCGGTGCCGAGTGCGCCGATGATGCCGCCGATACCGTGGACGCCGAAGACGTCAGCGGTGTCGTCGTAACCGAACTTGTTCTTCACAACGGAGACAAAGAAGTAGCAGATCGGCGAGACAATAAGGCCGAGAACGATGGCGCCCATCGGACCAACAGAGCCTGCAGCCGGCGTGACGGCAACGAGGCCGGCGATCATGCCCGAAGCGGCACCCAGCATGGAGGCCTTGCCGCGGGTGAAGCTTTCAACCAGCGACCAGGAAACGATTGCTGCTGCGGTGGCGAGGAAGGTGTTCATGGTTGCGAGAACCGCACCGCCGGATGCTTCCAGGTTGGAGCCGGCGTTGAAACCGAACCAGCCGAACCACAGCATGGCTGCGCCAACCAGCGTCAGCGTCATGGAGTGGGGAGCCATCATGTCCTTGCCGAAGCCAGTACGCTTGCCGACCATGATCGCGCCGATCAGACCGGCGATACCGGCGTTGATGTGAACGACCGTGCCGCCAGCGAAGTCGAGAGCGCCCATGCCGAAGATCAGGCCGTTTGCGTCCCACACCATATGTGCGACCGGGAAATAAACGAAGGTGGCCCACAGGATGGTGAAAAGAATGACTGCCGAGAACTTCACGCGTTCCGCGAAAGCGCCGATGATCAGCGCAGGCGTAATCGCCGCAAAGGTCATCTGGAAGGCGATGAAGGTGTATTCGTAGATCACGACGCCCTGGGAGAAGGTTGCCGAGGTGCTGTCAAGCGTAACGCCATTCAGGAACAGCTTGCCGAAACCGCCAAAATAGGGGCCGGTGCCGCCGCCGAAGGCGAAGGAGTAACCGTAGATGACCCATACGAGCATCATGACGGCCGTGATGACCGTGCACTGCATCAGGACGGAGAGCATGTTCTTGGTGCGGACGAGGCCGCCGTAAAAAAGGGCCAGACCCGGAAGGATCATGAACAGCACGAGGATGGTCGCGACGTACATGAATGCGGTATCGGCTTTTTCCGGAACGGGAGCGGCCGCGGCCACTGCCGGCGCTGCATCCTGGGCAAAGGCGATGGCCGGTGCCATCAGGGCCGTCGCTGCGGCGCCCAGCTTGCCGAGCGTCAAAAACTTGTTGAGTTGCATGTTTGGAAAACTCCCCTGTCAGCCGTGCTTCAAAGCGCTTCTGTGTTGGTTTCGCCGGTACGGATGCGCACGGCCTGTTCGATAGAATAGACAAAGATCTTGCCGTCACCGATCTGCCCGGTCTTAGCCGCAGATGCGATCGCCTCAACGGCCTTGTCGACCACGTCGGATGGAACTGCGATCTCGATCTTCAGCTTGGGAAGGAAGCTCACCGCATATTCCGTGCCGCGATAAATCTCGGTATGTCCCTTCTGGCGCCCGTAACCCTTCACCTCGGTCACGGTCAGGCCTTGGATGCCGACGCCAGTGAGTGCTTCACGCACTTCATCCAGCTTGAACGGCTTGATAATGGCCATCACAATTTTCATCTGGTTTCCCATCCTTTGTTTGTCCTCGGCGCGGAGCCGAACCTCCTGCCGCTGGCAGATCAGTAACAGCGACTGCGGACATACATTCAAAGGGCGTGCCAGTTTTGAGTGTGTATCTAACTTATTGAAATGTATTGTTTATGTGGCGGGCGTCTGAAAAAGGTGCATTTGTCGCCCAAAAAAGCGTCTATAAAATGTGCGATTTTTCCAAAAAGCGCATTATTTAATCATTTGCCCTTTTGCGGATCAAACCCTCCTGCGCGACAGAGGCGATCAGTTCACCTTCTCTGGTGAAAATATTGCCACGGGTCAGCCCCCTGGCGCCGGATGCGCTCGGGCTATCCTGTGTGTAAAGCAGCCAGTCGTCGAGCCGGCAAGGGCGATGGAACCACATGGCATGGTCGAGACTCGCTACCTGAATGGACGGGTCGAAGATGGTCGTCCCGTGGGCATAGAGCGAGGTGTCGAGCAGGGTCATGTCAGAGAGATAAGCGAGAATGGCGGATTGCAGGCGCGGATCGTCCGGCACGGTTCCAACGGCGCGGACCCAGATATCCTGCTGTGGCTCCAGCTTTTCCTTGGAGATATAGTGGGTCAGCGAGACAGGCCTGATCTCGATCGGCCGCTTGTTGCTCCAGTAGTTGCGGATCGAAGCGGGCGCTTTTGCGAGGAAGGCCGCCTGCATCTGTTCCTCGCTCATCAGTTTTTCAGGCGGCGTCACATCCGGCATCCGGATCTGATGGGTAAAGCCGTCTTCGAATATCTGAAACGATGCCGACATGGAAAAAATTGCCTTGCCGTGCTGGATCGCCACTACCCGGCGGGTGCAGAAACTGGCACCGTCGCGGATGCGCTCCACCTGATAGACGATTGGCACCACCGGGTCGCCGGGGCGCATAAAATAAGCGTGCAACGAGTGCACGAAGCGGTCGTCATCCACGGTCCTCTGCGCGGCGATCAGGGCCTGCGCAATCACCTGGCCGCCAAAAACCCGTTGCCAGCCGATCTGCGGGCTTTCGCCCCGGTAGAGGTTCTCCTCCAGCTTTTCGAGATCGAGCGTGGCGATAAGATTTGCCATCGGGTCTGACGATTGCAAGGGATGCGACATTTTTTCGGCCTGCTCCGGCTGTAGGAAGACGTCACATGGTCTATAGTGCCCAGATGATGCGTGCACAAGATTTGAGGAGAAGCGCGATGCTGGACGTTGTGGTTGCAGGTGGCGGATATGTCGGTCTTTCCGTCGCTGTCGCCATCAAGCAGGCGGCGCCGCACCTTCAGGTGCAGGTTGTCGAGGCTGCTCCCGAGGAGGTTTGGAAGAAGGACGTGCGCGCCTCGGCGATCATTGCAGCGGCCACGCGTATGCTCGAGGTCTTCGGAATCTGGAGCGACATCGAAACGGAAGCGCAGCCGATCAACAGGATGATCGTGACCGATTCGAAAACCGCCGATCCTGTACGCCCCGTCTTTCTGACCTTTGATGGGGCCGTAGAGGAGGGGAGGCCGTTCGCCCACATGGTTCCGAACGTCGCGCTCGTCGGCGCATTGCGCGGCCTGTGTGAGCGTCTGGGCATTGAAATTCGCCATGGTCTCAGCGTCTCCGGCTTTACTGCCGGTCCGCAATCGACAGCGATCAGCCTTTCCGATGGCTCCTCGCTTGATGCGCGATTGCTCGTTGCCTGCGACGGTGTCCGCTCGGCTCTTCGGGATATGGCTGGGATCAAGACCGTGCACTGGGCCTACGACCAGTCGGGCATCGTGACGACCGTTGAGCATGAGCGGTCGCACGAGGGCTGCGCAGAGGAGCATTTCCTGCCATCCGGACCCTTCGCCATTCTGCCCCTGAAGGGCAACCGGTCTTCGCTGGTATGGACCGAACGCACGGCCGATGCGGACAGGCTGGTCGCTTCCGACGATCTTGTCTTCGAAGAGGAACTGGAGCGCCGGTTCGGCCACAAGCTCGGCCCCATCCGTCCCGTCGGACCACGGCGCGCCTTCCCGCTCGGGCTTACGCTGGCGCGTTCATTCGTT
>NZ_JBQYSN010000080.1:0-22886 GCF_052686535.1 Agrobacterium sp. DKPNP3
GCGATTTTTGCCAATGTGCTGGCGCCGCATAACCCGGTGCAGGGCGATCTGCGCAATGCCCGGCTTCTGCCGCCCGGCACTGCCGGTTATCTGCTCGGCACCGACGATCAGGGCCGTGATATTCTCTCGCGCCTCATTCACGGTTCGCGGCTGACCCTGTTCGTCGTGCTTTTGGTGGCCATCATCGCCGCACCCATCGGGCTCATCGTCGGCACCGTCTCTGGTTATGCCGGTGGCTGGGTGGATGCGGTTCTGATGCGCATCACCGATATTTTCCTTGCCTTTCCGAAGCTCGTTCTGGCGTTGGCACTGGTTGCGGCGCTGGGGCCGGGTATTGAAAATGCGGTACTCGCCATCGCGGTCACCTCATGGCCGCCCTATGCGCGCATCGCGCGTGCCGAAACCATGACGTTCCGCAATTCCGATTTCATCGCTGCCGTGAAGCTCATGGGCGCGTCGCCCTTCCGCATCGTCTTGAAGCACGTGATGCCCCTTTGCATGTCGTCGCTGATCGTGCGTGTTACGCTCGATATGGCGGGCATTATCCTCACTGCTGCAGGCCTCGGTTTCCTTGGTCTTGGCGCACAGCCGCCGTTGCCGGAATGGGGTGCGATGATCGCGTCGGGCCGCCGTTTCATTCTCGATCAATGGTGGGTGGCTGCCATGCCGGGTATTGCGATCCTGATCGTCAGCCTCGGTTTCAACCTCTTGGGCGACGGTCTGCGCGATGCGCTTGATCCCAAGGAGGCGGGCCAATGAGTGCGTCTCTTCTGACGGTTGAGAACCTGCGCGTTTCCTTCCCGACCCGCACCGGGTTGGTGGAGGCGGTGCGCGGCGTCTCCTTCACGCTGGGGCGCGAGCGCCTCGGCATCGTCGGCGAATCCGGCTCCGGAAAGTCGCAGACTGGCCGCGCCATCATGGGCCTGACGCCGAAAAATGCCCGGATCGAAGCCGATAAGCTGCGTTTTGGCGATATCGACCTGCTCAAGGCATCGGCCAAAGAGCGGCGGCTCATGCGCGGCAAGCGCACGGCCATGATCCTGCAGGATCCGAAATATTCGCTGAACCCGGTCATGACCATCGGCCGCCAGATCATGGAAACGCTGCGTACCCACGAAAAGATTGGCTCCGGCGAAGCGCGCCAGCGCACGCTTGCCATGCTGGAGGCAGTACAGATCCGTGATCCCGAGCGCGTCTTCTATCTCTTTCCACACGAAGTTTCCGGCGGCATGGGCCAGCGCGTCATGATCGCCATGATGCTCGTCTGTGGCCCGGAACTGCTGATCGCCGACGAACCGACCTCGGCGCTCGATGTGACGGTGCAGCTGGAAGTGCTCGACATTCTCGACAAGCTGGTGCGCGACCGTGGCATGGGGCTGATTTTCGTCAGCCACGATCTCAGGCTCGTTTCCTCCTTCTGCGACCGGGTTCTCGTCATGTATGCCGGCAAGGTGGTGGAAGAGCTTGCTTCCGCAAACCTCAAGGAAGCGAAACATCCCTATACGCAGGGCCTGTTGAACTGTCTGCCGCAAATTGGCGGCCACCGGCATCCGCTACCCGTTCTGGAACGCAAGCTGGAGTGGCGCGCATGAGCACAGTTCTTTCTGTCCGAGACATGGTGGTGGATTTCGACGGTTACATCGCGCTCGACAGCGTCAGCCTCGATGTTGCAGAGGGTGAATCCTTCGGTATCGTCGGTGAATCCGGTTCCGGCAAATCGACCCTGCTGCGCGCCATCGCCGGCCTCAACCATTTCGATGAAGGCTCACTGATGGTGGCCGGGCGCTCCTATTCGGGCAAGCACCGCGACAAGAGCTTCTACCGCGATGTGCAGATGGTGTTTCAGGATCCCTATGGCTCGCTCCACCCCCGCCAGACGGTGGACGCGTTGCTTTTGGAACCGCTCGTCATCCATGGTCTCGACAATCGCGAGCAACGGATCGCGCGTGCGCTGGACGAAGTGGGCCTCGGTTCCGGTTTCCGCTTCCGTTATTCGCACCAGCTGTCCGGCGGCCAGCGCCAGCGCATCGCCATCGCCCGCGCACTGATCGTCGAGCCGAAGATCCTGCTGCTCGATGAGCCGACCTCGGCCCTCGATGCGTCCATTCAAGCCGAAATCCTGAACCTTCTGGAACAGGCCCGCAAGGACCGTAACCTCACCTTCGTCATGGTCAGCCACGATCTCGGTGTCATCAGCCATATGTGCGACCGCCTGGCGGTGATGAAAAGCGGCAAGGTGGTGGAAATGCTGGAGGCCGAGGCGCTGGAAAGCCGCGAATTCAGCGCAGATTATACGAGGCAGCTGCTGGTGGCGAGCGAGGGTTTCAAGCGCGCTTGAGGCGCCGCTATAGTCGGGTTAAATGACATCTTCCTTCATTCCGGCCTTGAGCCGGAATCCAGCGACCGCGCGTCAGAGACTCTATTGCGATCAATGACTTGATCGCGCTGGATGCCGGGTCAAGCCCGGCATGACGGACCGTGTCGGCCAAAACAAGGTACCCCTCATGCAACTGCGCGCCCTGATGTATTTCGACGAACTCGTCCGCACCAATTCCATGCGCGCCGCGGCGGAAAACCTGAATGTCGCGCCGACAGCGGTGAGCCGGCAGATCGAGAACCTCGAGTATTATTTCGGCTCGCCCCTGGTGGAGCGCTCCAGCCGTGGCGTGAAGCTGACGGCGGCGGGTGAGTTGCTCGCCGCCCGTGCCGGCAAAACGCTGCGCGAACTCGACCACGTACACCAGCTGATTGACGATCTGAAGGGTCTGCAGCGCGGTCGGGTGACCATTTATGCCAATGGCGCCACGGTCGCGAACCTTCTGGCGCCAGTGCTGGCGCAGTTCAGTCTCAAATACCCCAAGCTCCGTTTCGAGGTGCATATTACCAGTGCACGCCAGGCCCTGGAGGCGCTGGGCGCTGCCGAAGCGGACCTGGTCGTCAGCCTCTTCGCTCCAAAGGTTGCCGGAGTGAAGGTGCGTTCGCGAACCCGCATCAATTACGATGTGATCTTTCCCGCCGGCCATGCGCTTGCTGGTCAACCTGAGGTCTCTCTGAAGGAGCTGGCCGGGCTGCCGCTTGCCCTGCCGGACAAAAGTTTTGCCGCGCGGCAGGCCTTCGATACCCTTTTCGCCGAGGCGGACGTTGAACTTGACCCCGTTTTCATCACCAGTTCGCTGGAAATGCTGAAAGAGCTGGTGTTGGGCCACGCCGCTGCCACGCTTTTGCCGGCGCTTTCGGTGGCGCGGGAAATCCGCAGCGGGCAGATGGTCGCCGTTCCGCTCTCCGGCAAAAAGGGTATCCATACCCAGATCGACCTCTGTGTGGCGCCGGACAGGCAACTATCCTTCGCCGCTTCCAAGCTCGCGGATTTCATTGAGCGCTTCATGCGTGAGGTGACGGCAGGCTGAGCGGAGACGCTCCCCGTATTTCATCCGGAAAGGTTGATTTCCATCCGCATTCCCGTGTAGCGATTTCAGCTACACGGAGCACACAAAAATCATGATTGTGTGTGCGCCTGCAACATGACACTCTTTTTGCAACGGGTGGTCTTTGGAAGGGCAAAAATGCCCCGGCCGCCAGACAGGGGATTAAGGATGCCACGTACCTATCTTTCGCAGGCGGCAAAGCTCTCGCGCCGTACCGCGCTGGCGCTTGCTCTCGGCACGGCGCTCTGGCTGCCGCTTTCGGTTGCCGAGGCGCAAGCCGCGCCGAAAACAGCTTTGACGCTTGGCATGACGGTGGAGCCGACCGGTCTCGATCCGACCATTGCCGCTCCCGTCGCCATCGGCCAGGTCACCTGGCAGAATATTTTCGAAGGTCTCGTCACCATCGACAGCAAGGGCAAGGTGAAGCCGCAGCTAGCCGAAAGCTGGGAAATTTCTCCTGATGGCAAGACCTATACATTCAAGCTGCGCAAGGGTGTCACCTTCCATAACGGCGAGGCGTTCGATTCCTCGGTCGCAAAGTTCTCGCTGGACCGGGCGCGCGGCGAAGCCTCCGTCAATCCGCAGAAGCGCTTCTTTGCGTCAATCGATAGCATCGAGGCACCGGATGCCGACACACTGGTGCTGAAGCTAAAGCAGCCTGCCGGCAGCCTCATCTACTGGCTCGGCTGGCCGGCATCCGTCATGGTCGCTCCCAAGAGCGCAGAGACGAACCGCACCACGCCCGTCGGCACCGGCCCGTTCAAATTCGTCAGCTGGGCCAAGGGCGACAAGGTGGAACTGGAGAAGAACGCCGCCTATTGGGACAAGGCTGTGTCGGTAAAGCTGGAAAAGGCGACGTTCCGTTTCGTCGCCGATCCGCAGGCGCAGGCAGCGGCACTGAAGGCGGGCGATATCGATGCCTTCCCGGAATTCGGCGCGCCGGAACTGATGACTTCGTTTGAAGGCGATAAACGCCTTGGCACCTTCGTCGGCAATACTGAACTGAAGGTCGTGGCCGGCATGAACAGCGCCCGCAAACCCTTCAGCGACAAGCGCGTGCGCCAGGCGCTGATGATGGCGGTGGATCGCGGAACTGTCATCGAAGGTGCTTGGTCCGGTTACGGCACGGCTATCGGTAGTCACTATACGCCGAATGATCGCGGATACATCGATACGACTGGCGTTCATCCCTATGATGTCGACAAGGCGAGGGCCCTGCTTGCCGAAGCGGGGTATGCCGACGGTTTCAGCTTCACCATCAAGGCCCCGCAGATGGCCTATGCCCAGCGCACCTCGCAAATCCTGCAGGCGATGCTGGCCGAAATCGGTGTCACCATGACCATCGAGACCACGGAATTTCCGGCCAAATGGGTGGCGGATGTTTTGAAAGGGGCGGATTATGACATGACCATCGTCGCCCATGCCGAGCCGATGGATATCGATATCTACTCCCGTGATCCCTATTATTTCAACTACAAGAACCCGTCCTTCAACGAGGTCATCGCCAGCGTCGAAAAGACCGCGGATGCCGGTGAGCAGGAAAAGCTTTATGGCGACGCCCAGAAAATCCTCGCCGAAGATGTGCCGGCGCTGTTCCTGTTCGTGATGCCGAAGCTCGGGGTCTGGGACAAGAAGGTGAAGGGGCTGTGGGAAAGCGAGCCCATTCCTTCGAATGTGCTGACGGATGTGCATTGGGAAGAATAGGATTTGCCAGTCGCCGTGTCCTCCGTCATGCCGGCCTTGATCCGGCATCCAGTCCAGTCCAAGTCGTTGGGCTGAAAAGGCTCTTTTCGCCGCGCAGACGCGCGACGGCTGGATTCCGGCTCAAGGCCGGAATGACGGGGACGAGAGCGGCGGACGCCAAAGCAAACAGAACCACGCAAGGAGAAGGTGCCAGATGTTAGCCGTCCTCATCCGGCGTCTCGTAAGCCTCGTCATCACGCTGTTTGCCGTCTCGCTTATCATCTATCTTGTCATGGGCCTGCTGCCGGGTGATCCGGCCGCCATCATGCTCGGAACCTCGGCCAGTCCGGATACGCTCGCCGCGCTGCAGAAGCAGATGGGTCTCGATCAGCCGCTGCTGCTGCGCTACATCCACTGGCTGGGTGGCGTGTTCCGCGGCGATCTCGGACAATCCTATACCTATGGCGTGCCCGTGGCGGGCCTGATCGCCGAGCGGCTGGCCGTCACGCTGCCGCTTGCGCTGCTTGCCGTCTGCCTGTCTGTGGCCATTGCCATTCCTCTCGGCGTGGCGGCGGCGAAGAACCGCAACGGGGCGCTGGATTTCGTGGCCGGGCTGTTTTCCCATGTGGGCATTGCCGTGCCGGGCTTCTGGGTCGGGCTGCTGCTGATCATCGTATTTTCCACCACGCTCGGCTGGATGCCATCAGGTGGGTTTCCCGGCTGGAGCCCAAGCTTTCCGGCAGGTCTCATGGCGCTGGTTCTGCCGGCAATCGCTCTGGCACTGTCGCAGGCCGGCGTTCTCACCCGCGTCTGCCGCTCCGCCGTGCTTGAGGTGATGAATGAGGATTTCGTGCGCACCGCGCGGGCCAAGGGCCTGAGCGAGCGGGTGGCACTGTGGCGGCATGCGGTGCCGAACGCGATGATCCCCGTCGTTACTATGATCGGCCTGCAATTCACCTTCCTCATTGCGGGTGCGGTGCTGGTGGAAAATGTCTTCAACCTCCCGGGCCTTGGCCGGCTTGCCTATCAGGCACTGACGCAACGGGATATCGTCGTGATGCAATCCGTCGTGCTGTTCTTCTCGGCGCTGGTCATCATCATGAATTTCGTGGTCGATATAGCCTATCTCTTCATCGACCCAAGACTGCGGGCAGGTGCGCGATGATGCGATTGATCCGCCGTCGCCCGGCTTTCGTCATCGGTATCGCCGTCACCGCCTTCCTCGTCGCCGTTGCCTTTTTGTCGTTGGTCTGGACGCCAGTTTCCCCCACCAAGATGCAGATCGTGCAAAAGCTGAAATCGCCTTTCGTTTATGGCGGTCTCGGCACGGATCATTTCGGCCGCGATGTGCTCTCCATGCTGATGGCCGGTGCGTGGAACTCGCTTTCCACCGCCATTGCCGCCGTCGCCATCGGTGCCCTTATCGGCACGGCGATCGGCGTCACGGTTGCGGCGCTGCGCGGCTTTACCGAAACCGTCGTCATGCGCGTCTGCGACATCATCTTCGCCGTACCGCCGATCCTGTCGGCGATGATGCTCGGCGCATTTATCGGCACGGGGCGCTTTACCGCCATCATTGCCATCGCCACCTTCATGGTGCCGGTCTTTGCGCGACTGACGCTAGGGGCGGCGTTACAAATCTGGGCGCGGGAATACATCACCGCCGCAACCAGCATCGGCCAGAACCGCGCCAAGATCACGCTGTTCCATGTCGTGCCGAATATTTCCAACCAGATCATCGTGCAGGTGACGATCCAGCTGGGTCTGGCGATTTTGACGGAAGCAGGCCTTTCCTTCCTCGGTCTCGGCATGCCGCCGCCCGCCGCTACCTGGGGGCGGATGCTGGCGGATGCTCAGACCTATCTTGGCGCGGCGCCCTGGCTTGCCATCATGCCCGGCCTTGCCATTGCGCTCGCCGTCTTCGGCCTCAACCTTCTCGGTGATGGCCTGCGTGATCTGCTCGATCCGCGCGATACGAGCTGATCGCTTCAAGCCGATACCGCCGCTATTTCCCGTTTTTCTGAAGAGACGATGCCATGACCGATCTCATAGACCTCAACACGCTCGAAATCCTGGGGCTTTACCGGGAGAGGAAGCTGTCGCCTTCGGAGTACTGGCAGGCGGTTGAAGCGCGCATCGAGGCTTTCGAGCCCGTCGTGAACGCGCTTTATGCCTACCACCCGGAAGATGCCCGCAGGCAGGCAGCAGCCTCGACGCAGCGTTGGCATAGCGGCGAAACGCTCGGCCCGCTCGATGGGCTTCCGGTCTCGCTGAAGGAACTCATCGCCACCAAAGGCCATCCGGTGCCCCTCGGCACCAGGGCGGTGGAGCTTGTGCCGGCGCTGGAGGACGCACCGGTTGCTGCCCGTTGCCGGGAAGACGGTGCGATCCTCTATGCCAAGACGACCTGCCCGGATTACGGCATGCTCTCCTCAGGCCTTTCCAGCTTTCACAAGCTCAGTCGCAACCCCTGGGACCCGAGCCAGAACCCCGGCGGCTCCAGCGCCGGTGCTGCTTCGGCCGGTGCTGCGGGCTACGGCACCTTGCATATCGGCACGGATATTGGCGGCTCGGTGCGGCTGCCGGCCGGGTGGACCGGGCTTTTCGGTTTCAAGCCCAGCCAGGGCCGCATCCCGGTCGATCCCTATTATACCGGCCGCTGCGCGGGGCCGATGACCCGCACCGTTGCCGACGCCGCTTATGCCATGGCAACGCTCTCCCGCCCGGATTGGCGGGACGGTACGTCGCTGCCACCCAACACAATCGACTGGATGGATCTCGATATCGACGTGAAGGGGCTGAAAATCGGCCTGATGCTCTCTGCCGGTTGCGGCCTGCCGCTGGATGAAGAGGTGCGCGACGCGGTGGTGGCGGCAGCGAAGCTGTTCGAACAGGCGGGCGCCATCATCATTCCCGTCGAGCCGGTGCTGACACGGGATATGCTGGATGGGCTTGACGATTTCTGGCGGGCGAAATTCTGGGGCGACATGGTGGCGTTGAGCGCGGATCGTCGTGCCGCGATCCTTCCCTATATTCACGAATGGGCGGAAAAGGGCGCTGATGTTTCCGGCGCGCGTGCCGTTTTTGGCTTCAACCAGACCATGGAAATGCGAAAGGCCTGCGGACGGTTGATGCAGTCGGTGGATGCGGTGATTTCACCGACCAATCCCATCGTCTCATATCCGGCCGACTGGGCCTCGCCCACCAATGATCCCGCACGGCCCTTCGAACATATCGCCTTTACCGTGCCGTGGAACATGTCGGAACAGCCGGCATGCTCGATCAATTGCGGTTTCTCGGCATCCGGCATGCCTATCGGATTGCAGATCGTCGGGCCGCGTTACGAGGATCTGTTTGTGCTCCGGCTTTCGAAAGCGTTCGAGAATTGGGGCGGCGGTGTCCGGCGCTGGCCGGAGCCGCCGGCCGGCTGATATCACCTTTGTTCGGCATGTAGTATTGCCATAATACCCGCATCTCGATCCCACCTGTTAGGGTGCCCAAAGGCATTCGAAAACGGGAGGAGCAGACATGCCGAAGAAGATTTTGATGATCACCGGCGATTTTGCCGAGGATTACGAGACCATGGTGCCGTTCCAGACCTTGGCTGCTGTCGGCCACACGGTGCACGCCGTCTGCCCCGGCAAGAAGGCGGGCCAAACCATCGCCACGGCCATCCACGATTTCGAGGGCGACCAGACCTATTCGGAAAAACGTGGCCATAACTTCGCGCTAAACGCCACCTTCGCCGATATCAAACCGGCGGATTACGATGCGCTGGTCATTCCGGGCGGTCGCGCGCCGGAATATCTGCGGCTGAACGCCGATGTGCTCGCGGCGGTGCGGTATTTCTTCGAGGCCGACAAGCCTGTTGCGGCCGTCTGCCACGGCGCGCAATTGCTGGCAGCGGCCGGCGTCCTGAAGGGCCGCACCTGTTCCGCCTATCCGGCCTGCCGCCCTGAGGTGGAACTGGCCGGCGGCATCTACGCGGATATTGCGATCGATGCGACGGTGACGGACGGGAAGCTGGTGACGGCGCCCGCGTGGCCCGCCCATCCGGCTTGGCTGTCGCAATTCCTGGCCGTGCTTGCCAAATGAGACCTGTGGAACGGGGCTTTTGCCAGCCCCGTTTTCCGCCTATCTTTTGAGGCGTGGTGAGGGAGGAAACCATGTGCAAACTTTTCATCAAGGCAGACCCCACGCTTTGGGAAAGCCATACGCGGTCGCTCCGGATCGACGGCATGGTGACCAGTGTGCGGCTTGAGAACTTCTTCTGGACGACGCTGGACGAGATCGCGCGCCGCGATGGCATGAACAGCGTGCAGCTGATCGCCAAGCTTTACAATGAATCGATCGATGCCGGGCACGATCTCGGCAACTTCACCTCGTTCCTGCGCGTCTGCTGCGGGCGTTATCTCGCGCTTCAGCTTTCCGGCGATATTCCGGCGCGGACAGATATTCCAGTTGCGGCGCTGGATGCGGACAGCATTCTGGATGCTGAAAAGGTGAATTATCATTGACGACGGATACGCGGCGCGGGGATGCGCCGCGTGTCTCCTCAGTTCTTCAACGCCCGCGGATCGAGCGCATCGCGCACGGCGTCGCCGATGTAATTAACGCTCAGAACCGTGAGCGAAATCGCCAGCCCCGGCCATAACACGCGCGACGGTGTCAGTTGCAGGAAATTCGCCCCGTCGAACAGCAGCCGTCCCCAGGTCGGGAAATCCGACGGGAAACCGAGGCCAAGGAAGGAGAGGGCGGATTCGGTGATGATGGCAGATGCGATGCCAAGCGTGGCGGAGACCATGATCGAGCTCAGCACGTTCGGAAGAATATGCCTGATGATGATGCGATATTCGCGCATGCCGCTCGATTTCGCCGCCATGATGAATTCCTGGCTTTTGATCGTCAGCACGTCGCCACGCACAATGCGGGCCGTGTGCATCCAGCTGGTGATCCCGATCACGAAGACGATCAGGATGAAGATGCCGGTTTCCGGCCCGAAGGCCGCACGCAGCGTGTCACGGAACAGCAACAGGATCACGAGCAACAGCGGCAGCAGCGGCAGAGCCAGGAACAGGTCCGTCAACCGCATCAGCGGTCCATCAAGCCGACGGAAATAACCTGAGAGAACGCCGACCAGCGTTCCGAGAAACAGCGCCAGAAGCATGGCAGTGATGCCGACGGCAAGCGAGATGCGCCCGCCCGCCAAAACCTGTGCCAGCATGTCCTTGCCGAGATTATCGGTGCCGAAGGGATGCGCCAGCGACGGCCACTGATTACGTTCCCGTACATTGATGGCGTTGGGTGCGACAGTGTGAATATAAGGGCCGACATAGACCGCGAGCAGAATGAAGATGAAGACGACAAGGCCGGCCACGCCGCCCTTGTGGACGCGGAACTGCTTCCAGATATCGGCGAGGGCTGATTTGACGGGCGTAGCCGCAACTGTCGGCGCTGCGATGGTGGCATCAGTCATAGCGGATCCTCGGGTCGAGAATGCCGTAAAGCACGTCGGCAATCAGGTTGAAGAGCACAATCAGCACTGCAAAGATGAATGTCAGCGTCTGCACAAGCGGAATATCCGCCCCCTGAACGGCCGTTATCAGCAATTGACCAAGGCCGTTCACGCGGAAAATCTGCTCGGTGATGATAGCGCCGGAAAAGATCGTCGGCACGCCGAGTGCGATGACGGTCACGACGGGGATCAGGCTGTTGCGCAGAACGTGCACCAGCAGAACGGACTTTTCCTTGACGCCCTTTGCACGCGCGGTACGAACATAGTCCTGGTGTAGATTGTCGAGCATTGAGGCGCGCACGAAACGGCTGATCTGCGAGACGTTGTAGAGTGTCAGCACCAGAACTGGCAGGAACATCTGCTTCACCTGCGCCACAAAACTCGCCCAATCCCTTACCTGGAGATTGGTATCGTAGACCGAGGGAAACCATTGCAGATATGAGCTGAAGATGACGACCAAGAGCACGCCCGTGAAGAAAGTCGGCACCGAATAACCGACCATGGAAACGAAAGTGCCGATCTGATCGAAGATCGAATATTGCTTATAGGCGGAGATGACCCCGATCGGGATAGCCAGAAGCGCGCCGAAGAGATAGGCGAGGCCGACGACCCAGAGCGTCTGCGGCATGCGCTGAATGACAAGATCGACCACGGGGCTGCGCGTCGCCCAGGAAAGGATCCGCGTGCGGCTGCCATCGCCAATTTGCCAGCCGGTCAGCTTTTCCAGAAGGTTCAGCGGTTCGTTGATGAAGAATTGCTGAAGCCACATGAGGTAACGGATGAAGAAAGGCTCGTTAAGGCCAAGCGAGGCGCGGATCTGTTCGCGCACCTCAGGCGGAATGGTGAGCGGCAGGTCGCCGGTCGGGTCATTGGGCGCGAGATCAAGCAGCGCGAAGATGACGAAGCTGATGACGAGCAACGTCGGTACGGCAAAGGCAAGCCGTCGGAGCGTAAAGGTAAACATCTGAAACTCTCCAGACCCGGAGCGCGGCGCGACAAAAAGAGAGAGCTTTTCCGCAACGACGCTGCAACCGTGTCTTCAGGTCATGGTCCAGGGGGCATGCAAAAGACCGGCCGCTGCAAGAGAGGCCGGCGCATCTGCCTGTTACTTCTTGCGGGACCAGTCCGCGACGTTCCAGAGTTCGGAGTCCCAGGCATTCATACGAACGCCTTCGAGCGTCAGTGAATGCGAGGAAACATTCCCGCGGTGGATGAGCGGAATATGCGCGCCTTCCTCCGTCAACATGTCGTTCAGTTGCTTTGCGATTTCTGCGCGCTTGGCGAAATCGGTGGTCTTGGACAGGACGCCCACCAGCTTGTCGAATTCCGGGTTGCAGTAGCGCGGAATATTCTGACCCTGCCAGCCATTAGAGGGGGCGGGAATCTTGTCGCACAGCCATTCTGCGAGATATTTTTCGGGGTCTGTGCCGTCGAAATTGTTGGTGTACATTTCAACGTCGGCGTAGAACTTCTGGAACGTGTCCGGGCTTGCCGGATCGCCGCCGAAGAAGACCGAGGCGCTGACGTTACGCAATTCGGAAGCAACGCCAATCTGCGACCACATGTCCTTCACCAGTTCCTGCGCGGCCTGACGAACGGAGTTGGTGGAGGTCTGATAGAGGAAGGAAAGCTTCACGCCATTCTTGGCGCGGATGCCGTCTGCACCCTTTGCCCAGCCGGCTTCGTCAAGCAGCTTGTTGGCGCCTTCGATATCCTGCTTCAGGCACCAGCTGTCGTTCTTTGTCGATGCGACGGCTGCAGGCGCGGGTACGATGTTGCAGGTCGGTTTGCCTGCTTCGCCATAACCGGCTTCATCGATGATGTCGCGGTCAATGGCAAGCGAGAGGGCACGACGGACGGCCGGGTCGGACAGGGCCGGATGAGGACCCGCTTCTTTGGTGGAGCGCTTGTCTCCGAGAGCGGGATCGGGGTTGTACCAATTGAGGTTGATGCGCTCGACCTGGGTGCCGAAGGCGGTTTCCAGCTTGCCCTTGCCGGCGGCAACCATGGTCGCCAGAATTTCCGGCTCCACCTGCATGTTCCAGGCATAATCGAATTCGCCCGTCTCAAGCACGGCGCGCGCAGCGGAAGCCGCGTCACCGCCGCCCTTCAGCGTTAGCGTAGCGAAGGCGGGCTTGGCCGGGTCGCGATAATTGGGGTTGGCAACGTAGCTGACGACGTCGTTTGGCTTGAAATCCTTCACTACGAAGGGGCCGGTGCCGATGGGGCCGAAATTGGCGGATGTGCAGCCCGGGGCGGCAGCGCCGACGCAGTTTTCGAACTGCTTCTTCTGAATGACGGGTGATTGTGCGCCAACGAAGGCGGAATAGGGGTAGGGCTTCGGTTCGGTGAAGCTGACCTTGACCGTGTGGGCGTCGATGGCCTCGACATTCTTCACACCCTCATATTGCGCCGCCTGCGCGCAGCCGCCATCAGGCGCCGTGCAATATTTCCAGGTGAACACGACATCATCGGCTGTGAACGGCGTGCCATCGGACCATTTGACGTCGCTTTTCAGCTTCCAGGTCATGCTGAGCAAATCTTTGGCGACGCCGCCATTCTCAACCGTTGGAATCTCGCTCACCAACGTCGGAACCAGCTCGCCCTTTTCATCGTAGCGTGCGAGCGGCTCGATAACCACGGAGGAGCTGTAGATTTCTTTCGTGCCGCCTGAGAGGTAGGGATTGAGTGTCGATACGGCCTGCCAGAACAGGATTTTCAACTCGCCGTCACTGCCGCGCTCGGCATGGGCGGCAGACCCTGCCAAGGCCATAGCCGCCACCGTGCTGGCAAAGAGAATGCTGCGCTTCGTCATTGTGGTTTTCCCCTTTTTGGATTTTATCTGTTTGAATGTTTGACGCTTTTCCCGTCGTCATCTGCAAGGTCTTTTGTTGTAAGTATTTGACTTTGCTCAGGAATAATCCTTCATTCCACGTGATGCTATTGTCAGTTTTTTTGAAAAGCAAGTCCAAAAGTCGTATTGATGAACAAAATTTGAGCCGTTCGACTTTTGGCCTATTTTTCGTTCATCTATCAAAATTCATGCTTGCAAAAGCGGAAATTCCAAATGCAATATGTCGTCCGACAACCCGGCGGGGAACAAAAAAAGGGAAAAACAGAATGCCGATATTGAACCGTGTGGCTGAAATGCAGGAAGACGTTGCCGGCTGGAGACGCCATCTGCATGAGCACCCGGAACTTCTCTATGATGTCTTCGAGACCTCGAAATTCGTGGCTGAAAAACTGAAATCCTTTGGCTGCGACGTTGTGGAAACCGGCATCGGCAAGACCGGCGTCGTCGGCATCATCAAGGGTCGGCACGGAGATGGCCCGACCATCGGTTTCCGCTCCGACATGGATGCGTTGCCGATCCTGGAGACGAGCGGAAAGCCCTGGGCTTCGAAGACGCCCGGCAAGGCCCATTCCTGTGGTCATGACGGACATACCGCCATGCTTCTGGGTGCGGCGCAATATCTGGCCGAGACCCGCAATTTCAGAGGGTCTGTGGCCGTGATCTTCCAGCCGGCGGAAGAGGGGGGCGCGGGAGCGCTCGCCATGTTGAACGACGGCATGATGGAGAAATTCGGCATCTCGCAGGTCTACGGCATGCATAACGAGCCGGGCATTCCTGTCGGCCAGTTCGCGATCCGCAAGGGCTCCACCATGGCGGCGGCAGATGCTTTCGAGATCACCATTACGGGCAAGGGCAGCCATGCGGCGGCTCCCCACCTTTCCGTCGATCCCGTTCTGACCTCGGCCTATATCATCATCGCGCTTCAATCCATCGTCTCGCGCGAGACGGATCCGTTGAAGTCGCTGGTCGTCACCGTCGCCACCACCCATGGCGGCACGGCTTCCAACGTCATTCCCGGATCAGTGACACTGACGGGAACGGTGCGCACCCTGTTGCCGGAAACCCGCGATTTCGCCGAAAAGCGCTTGAAAGAAGTGGCGACAGCCACCGCCATGGCGCATGGCGCAACGGCAGAGGTGAAATACGATCGCGGTTATCCCGTCACCTTCAACCACAGTGACGAGACGGAATTTGCAACTGGTGTAGCGATGGGCGTCGCCGGCGCGAATGCCGTCAACACCAATCCCAATCCGCATATGGGCGCCGAGGATTTCTCCTACATGCTGGAAGCGCGCCCCGGCGCCTTCATCTTCATTGGCAACGGCGATACCGCAGGGCTTCACAATGCGGCCTATGACTTTAACGACGACGCGCTGCCTTACGGCATCAGCTATTGGGTTTCGATGGCCGAAACCGCACTTGCTGCATAAGACATCCGGCGGCCAAATGGCCGCCTTCTGCTTTTTTGGAGATCGGCATGCTTTTGGCAGCAACGTCCATGGAACAGACTGGCGGTTCGATAAGCCCGGTCCTGTCGGTTCAAAACCTCACCACGTCCTTCCGCGTCGATGGCGGCTGGAAATCCGTTGTGCGCAATATGAGTTTCGACATTGCGCCCCGTGAGACGGTGGCGATCGTCGGCGAAAGCGGCTCGGGAAAGAGTGTGACGTCGCTCTCCATCATGCGGCTGCTCGATAAAAAGACGAGCCGTATCGAAGGCAAGGTCATGCTCGGCGGGCGCGACCTGCTGGCACTGCCGGAAGAGGAGATGCGCAAGGTCCGCGGCAAGGACATTTCGATGATCTTCCAGGAGCCGATGACGAGCCTCAACCCGATTTTCCCGATCGGCAAGCAGATTGCCGAGGCGTTGACCGTGCACCAGGATATCTCGTCCTCGGCGGCCAAGGCTGAAGTCATTCGCCTGCTCGAGAAGGTCCGAATTCCCAATGCAAAAAATCGGTTCGACGATTATCCACACCAGTTTTCTGGCGGCATGCGCCAACGTGTGATGATCGCCATGGCATTGGCCTCCAAACCGAAATTGCTGATCGCCGACGAACCGACAACGGCGCTTGATGTTACCATTCAGGGCCAAATCCTCGACCTCATCAAGCAGTTGCAGGAAGAGGAGGGCATGTCGGTTCTGTTCATCACGCACGATATGGGCGTTGTGGCGGAAGTGTCCGATCGCACCATCGTCATGTTCCGCGGCGATGTGGTGGAAACCGGTACGACGGACGATATCTTCCATCGCGGCCAGCACCCATATACGCGCGCGCTGCTTTCTGCAGTGCCGAAGCTTGGCTCAATGAAGGAAAGGGTGCTCCCCGCCCGTTTCCCGATCATCGACGTCAAGACCGGCGAAAGCCAGCCGACAATCGAGGTGAAAGATACGGTTGCTGGCGGCAAGACGCCGATCCTTTCGGTCAAAGACCTGACGACCCGATTTGATATTCGCTCAGGTCTTTTCGGTCGCAAATCCGGCGCTGTCCATGCGGTGGAGAAAGTCTCGTTCGATCTGGCTGAGGGGGAAACCCTGTCGCTGGTTGGCGAATCCGGCTGCGGCAAATCCACGACGGGCCGGTCTATCACGCGGTTGATCGAGCCCACTTCGGGCGATGTTACGCTCGACGGCTACGAGGTGCTGAAGCTCGACAGGATGACGCTGCGCACGATGCGCCGTAGCGTGCAGATGATCTTTCAGGATCCTTTTGCCAGCCTTGATCCGCGCATGAGCGTCGGCACGGCGATTATGGAGCCGTTCGTGGAGCATCGGCTCGGCAGTAAGCAGCAAGCGCGCGACAAAGCCGCGGACCTGATCGAAAAGGTGGGCCTTAATCCGGATATGATGCGGCGCTTTCCGCACGAATTTTCCGGCGGTCAGCGCCAGCGTGTCGCCATTGCCCGCTCACTGATGCTCGATCCGAAGGTCATCGTGGCCGATGAGGCGGTCTCGGCGCTCGACGTTTCAATCAAGGCTCAGGTTTGCAATTTGCTGCTCGATCTGCAGCAAAGCCTGAACCTCGCCTTTCTCTTCATCAGCCATGACATGGCGGTGGTAGAACGCGTGAGCCATCGTGTGGCAGTCATGTACCTGGGCGAAATTGTTGAAATCGGCCCACGTGCGGCAGTCTTCGACAACCCGCAACATCCCTATACGAAGAAATTGATGTCCGCCGTTCCAGTGCCAGATCCCGCGCGGCGACAGATCAAGCGCAACATGGCGACAGATGAGATCAAAAGCCCGATACGGTCGGTGGACTATGTGGCACCTGAACGACGTTATCGGGAAGTTTCGGCCGGGCATCTGGTGCAGGAGGCGGCATAATCGATGGTGTTCCTCATCAGCGAGGGCGCCTTGCGCACCGGTCCGATGACTACGGTGATGAGACAACGGACTACGTGCCTGCTCGTCATGGCACGGAAGCAAGAGGCAAGCCGCTCAGTGCAGCCCACCCACTCCGAGATGGGTATCGATGAGCGCAGGGTTCTCAACAAGATCGCCTGATGGCCCGTTCCAGACGATACGGCCGCGTTCCATGATAATGGCGTGATCGGCAAAATCGATGGCCATCTGAATGCGCTGCTCAACGAGAAGAATGGTCATTTCGCCTGACTGGGCGAGTTTGGAAAAGGCGGCCATCAACTCTTCGCAGATCACCGGCGCAAGACCCTCAAGTGGCTCGTCCAGGAGCAGCACGCGCGGCTGGCCAAGAATCGTTCTTGCTGTCGACAGCATCTGCTGCTCGCCGCCAGATAGCTGCGAACCGAGATTTCGGCGGCGCTCCTTCAGACGCGGAAACAGCGTGTAGGCTTCCTCTATCGCTGATTTCGGTCGCCCCTTGAGGCCGACAAATAGATTTTCCTCGACAGTCAGCGTCGGGAAGACATCGCGTGTTTGCGGCACGTAACCAAGGCCAGCCTGTGCACGCGCGGCGCTCGGCAGGGTGGCAATATCCAGTCCGCCGATGCGGATATCGCCGGAAAAGCGTTTCGTCTGGCCGGCCAGCGTGGCGAAGAGGCTTGTCTTGCCGACGCCGTTGCGGCCGAGCACGGCGAAACGCGAGCCTGATGGCACGGAAAGCGACAGGCCCTCGATGACCTTTGTCGGGCCATAACCGGCCGTGAGGTTGACGATTTCAAGCGGCGCTGCGGGCATCGGCGTAACTTCCCAGATAGGCTTGGCGGACTTCCGCATTGCTGGTGACGTCTTCAGGCGAACCATCAAAGATCACCGCACCTGCAGCAAGCACCACCACACGTTTGGCAAAACGGAAGACCAGATCCATGTCGTGCTCGATCATCAGGATGGCGAGGTCTGCGGGCAGCCGGTCGAGCGCCTGTTCGATGCGCGCCGTTTCCGTGGAGGGCACGCCTGCGGCGGGCTCATCAAGCAGCAGGATTTTCGGGCGAAGTGCCATGGCAAGCGCAATCTCGATGAGCCGTTGCTGGCCGTAGGCAATCTCACGCACCCGGGATTGCGAAAGGGTGAGGAGTCCGAGCGTCCCAAGAATATCGCGGGCTTCGCTCATGACCGAGGGCATGGTGCGGTAACGGCCGAAAATTCGACCCGTCTTGCCCTCACGCTGGAGGATGGCGAGCGCGACGTGTTCTTCCGGCGTCATATCCTGAAACAGACGGGTAACCTGAAAGGAGCGCACGAGGCCGCGTTTGACCCGCTGGCTGGCGCTGAGGCCGGTGACGTCTTCCCCGGCAATGCGCACCGTGCCGGCTGACGGCCTGATATTGCCGGTGACGAGGTTGACGAAGGTCGTCTTGCCGGCGCCATTGGGGCCGATGAGTACCGTGCGGTCGCCCGGCGAAAGCGACAGCGAGACATTGTTGGTGACGACGAGACCACCGAAATTTTTCTGGAGGCCAGAGACCTCGAAAATGGCGTTCATGTGCGGCCTCCCCGGATGCGCGCAATGATTTGCTCACCTGCACCGTAAAGTCCACGCGGTGCAAAAAGCACCACTGCGATCAGCAGCAGGCCGACAATTGTGAGCCAGTGGAAGGGATTGGCCGCGGAAACGACATCCTCAAACCACATGAAGGTGACGGTTCCGATGAGTGCCCCGTAAAGGGAACCTGCGCCGCCCAGCACCAGCATGACCAGGCCCTCGGCAGAGAGCGTAAAGGAGAGGCTGTCGAGACCGACGACCTGTGTGGAAATAGCGTTGAGCGCGCCCCCGATGCCGGCGACGATTCCCGATATCACGAACATCTTCAAGATCGTACCGTTGACGGAGCCACCCATGGCCTGGATGCGAACGCTGTCCTGCTTGACACCCCGGCATAACATGCCGAAGGGAGAGTGAACCACGATCTTCAGAGCTACGAAGACGAGGAGCAAAAGACACACACCATAAATATAGGCGGTACGTCCAAAGAGATCGAAATCGAACGTGCCGAAAAGGGCGTCGGGAGAAATGCCCGAGAGGCCGTCGCTGCCGCCCGTCCAGCCTGATGCCTTGTTGGCCGCCTCGTGAAACAGATGGATGACGGCGATGGAAAGCACGAGCTGCGGCAGGCCATGGGCACGCAGCAGCACGGCGCCGGATAAAAGGCCGGAAATGCCGCCTGCGACAGCGCCGATCGCTGTCATGAGAAGCGGATCGGTGATTTCAAAATGCGCGGCTGCGATGCCGGCGGCATAGGCGCCCGCGCCGAACAGGGCGGCGTGTCCGAGCGTCGCGACACCGCAATAGCCGGTCACCAGATCGATCGACAGCACCAGAAGTGCAATGGCGATGATACGGGTCAGGAGCGCCAGATTATCGGGAAACAGAAAGTAGCCGATGGTGGCGGCAGCGATAATGAGCGCTGGTCCCACGAGCGCGCGCAGCGGCGAGCGTGCCGCGGAAGCTGCGGCAATTTCAGTCGCTTCGTTCATGAGCACCGCCATCTCATTTCGCCCTTCCAAGAAGGCCGCGCGGGAACAGCGTGATAATCACGATGACCGCCAGATAAAAGAAGAATTCGCCGTATTCGGGAGCAAGATACCGCCCGGTTGTGTCAATGGCGCCAAGTAGGAGGCACGCGATCAGCGCACCCGGAATGGAGCCTGCGCCGCCGACCGAAACCACCACGAGGAAGGTGACCATGTAGCGCAGCGCATAATAGGGTTCGACCGGCAGCAGCTCGGCCCCGATGACACCGCCCATGGCGGCAAGGCCCACTGCGATGGCGAAGCTGACGGCATAGATGACCTCGGTGCGCACCCCGAGTGCCGCCGCCATGGCGGCGTTGTCGACCGCCGCCCGAAGCTTGATACCAAATGCAGTCTTTTCAAATGTGAACCAAAGCGCCCCGGCCACGGCGAGACCGCAGGCAATTGCAAAGATGCGGTGGGTCGCGATGGTACGGAAACCGAGATCGGTCGGCCCCGCGAGTTGCGGCGGTAAGGGGATGGTCTTGAGCGTCGGCCCGAACACGAAGTTGGCGATGCCGATGATGCAGAAGGTGATGCCAATGGTCATCAGCACCTGCGTCAGCTCTGGTGCACCATAGATGCGACGGTAGAGGAAACGCTCAAGCGGAATGGCGATGACGATGGTGCCGACGATGGCGACGAGGATCGCAACGGCGTAACCAAGGCCAAGGCCATGGGCAGCGTAGGACGCGATGTAGCCGCCGATCATGGCAAAGGCGCCATGCGCCAAGTTGACCACACGCATCAGCCCCATCGTGACGGAAAGTCCGATGGAGATAATGAACAGGACCATGCCATAGGCGAGCGCATCGATGAGGATGCTGAAAACCGTCTGCATGCTGAAAGAGCTCCTCCCGTGCCACATACGCCCCTGTGGGCTGGAGACGGGCCGCTACCGGCGGCCCGACAAGCTTGCTGGAAGCCTTGCTTTATTTCGCCGCCGCAAGGCCCGGATCGCCCTGCTTTTCGAACGTCCGTGTTTCCTTGTTATAATAGGACCCATCATCCGCCTTGGCGACTTCACGCAGATAGATGTTTTGGGTGATATGCCGGCTTTCGGGATCGATGCTGACAGGGCCACGGGGACTTGTCCAGGACAGACCTTTCACGGCGTCGACCGCCTTCTCAGCATCCTGCTTTCCGCCGGTCGCTTCGATCATCTTGCTGATGACGTACATGCCGTCGTAAGCCCCGACTGACGTGAACGAGATGTCCTTGGGATTACCGATGGCCTTGCCGATAGCTTCGATGAAGGCCTTGTTTTCAGGCGAATCGTGCGACACTGAATAATGGAAGGTCGTCTGCATGCCGAGCGCGGCTTCGCCGAGCGCTGGCAGATCTGGCTCCTGCGTAAGATCGCCGGGACCGAAAAGCTTGATGCCTGCCGATTTCAGGCCGTTGTCGTTAAATGCCTTCACGAAGCCAAGCGTCGTGGGGCCGGATGGCAAGAAGGCGAAGACGCCTTGCGCGCCAGAATCCTTTGCGCGCTGCATGATGGGGCTGAAGTCGTTGGTGGCAAGTGGCATGCGAATGCTTTCCACCACTTCGCCCCCCGCTGCGGTGAATGCCGCTTTGAAGGCGTTTTCGGCGTCCACGCCAGGACCGTAGTCGGTGACAAGCGAAATCACCTTCTTCACACCACCATCAAACGCCACCTTCGCGATCGGGGTCGAGGTCTGCCATGTCGTAAAGGAGGTGCGCACGACGTAGGGGCTTTTGGTGACGATAGCGGAGGTTGCCGCGTTCATGACAACCATAGCAACGTTGCCCTGCTTCAAAAGCGGCGTCACGGCCATCGCATCGGGCGTGAACATGAAACCACCCAGATATTGCACGCCTTCCTTGACCACGAGTTCCTGTGCCAGCGCCTTGGATTGCGCGGGGTCCGGCTGCGGAACATCGCGGTAGACAACTTCGATCGTGTTATCGCCGATCTTGTTACCGTTCAGCGCAAGCCATGCATCGATGCCCGCCTTGAAATTTTTGCCGTGGATTGCGAAGGGGCCCGACATCGGCCCAATGACACCGACCTTGATCGTGTCTGCCGCGGCGACGGAACTGAAAAGAGTGGCCGCGAGCGCGGCGATAATCGGCAACTTCATGATTTCCTCCCAAGCGGCCCTTGGCTCCCATCCACTGGCCCAGCCTGCAGAGTGAGGAGTGTAGTCGCTGATGTAAAATGAATTAAGGGGGAAAATAGATAACCTGATGGTTATCAATAAGCTGTCGCTTGGCGTTCTTCGCGTTTAGGACTTCAGAGCGCGGCCGCGTCGCAAACCAGCTGAGGCCGCAGCCTGATCCCTCGCTGGGTGCAACCCACGCTTTAACGAGTTCTAAGGGGATTGTCGCTAGTGTCCCAAAGCATATTTTTGAACTTTATTCGGTGTCTTGATGGGCGAATATCAGAACAAAGCTGTCGAGCTGATGCGGACCCTCGTCGGGGAAAAGATGCTCAACAATAAAGTGGAGCGACGGGAAGAGTTTCTGCGCAAGGCGCTCACCCTGTATCACGCCATGGGCGGAACGGTAGAAGACCTACAAGCTGCGGCAAAGGACATGGGGATTAAGCCAGCCCTAAGCATCGATGTCGCGGTTGGCGATGTCATGCACAATCTGGCGGCAATCGGCCATGTCGCCGATCTCGATATCATTCAAGCCGGTTACAACAAACTCGACGCTGCTAATCTTCACATTCTCAGCAAGGGCAAGAAGTTGCTTGAGAAGCAGCGGGATCAGAAGCTCGCTGCCGCGAATCCGGCGAAATGAGCCGCCCACTGCGGGGCGGCTGAGAATTCAGGCGGTTTCGGCGGACATAATCTCCTGCCAGGCATCATAGGCCGATAAAACCGTTTCCATTTGCGCCGTGTGGCCGGTGATGAAATCGTCGCCGTAGATGGTCTCATCTGGATATTCCGTGATCAGCGTCATCGGCACGGTGTGGCGGTCGTCGACGGAAGACAGACAAGGGAAGCCGTTGATGATGCGGAAACCGGTTTCGCCGGCGTGGGTCTCATAAAGCGCGATTTGGCGGTTATTGTAGTCAAGCAGGCCGGGAATGGCGCCGAGATGACGGGTTACCCTGTCGAGCAGGGCTTCGGCCTGCCTTTCCCAGTCCGCATGGTGGCGGATGATGAGGAAGAAACCCTTCGGCAGCGTCCACATGGCGAAATTGCGCGGCACGTAACCGGATAGTGGTCTGGTCCATTCATGCGAAGGATAACCGTGCAGGTTCACATGCAGCTTCGCACCGCTTATCTCCTGCGCCTTGAAGCGGATTTCCTTCTCGTTCAGATGGCTGCCTGAATTTTCCGGCGTGCGATATTCGAGATCATCACCGAGTGCCGTGTAGCGCGCGGCATGGTGCATATGGCGGGGATTATCGACGCGAAGGCGCTGGTGCAGGGCATAACCGTCAGGGTTTTCCAGCGGAGAAATCGTGAAATGCGCACCCTTGCGCTCCGCGAGTTTGCGCGC
>NZ_JBQYSN010000081.1:0-22706 GCF_052686535.1 Agrobacterium sp. DKPNP3
CATTCATAACCAATCTGCGCTTAGCGTTGTCGAGTCGGGCCGGACACAGAAATCAAAACCAGCGATTATCGATGGCAATCCACAGAGATCCAATGCCCAAGATCTAATCTACGGCATTGTTCATGCTTCGTTCGGCCTTAGCGTACGATTTCGGACTGCTCTTGTTCTGACCCCTATATGACTTTTGCGCCAGAGCCAGGCCGCACAGATGCCGAACGCAACTGCGTTTCCAACATTCGCCCCGGAGGGCTCGACTCGAGCTGGCGGCACTCAAGCTGGCTTGGCTTACGGACAACGCTTTGCGCGCCAGGATGAGCGGCGTGCGACTGAAGGATGATAGCGAGGTCGCGTTGCATGCAACTAATCGGATCAGCAAAGGCGTCTAGACCCTTTGCCTGAATCTGCGAGGTCGCTCATCGCACAACAACAGATGGTTTTTACCGACGCCTTCTCAGTCCGCGATTCCACGGCCTTTTGCGTATGAAGGACTGAACCGAAACAATCCGGCTTGCGAGAGCGGCCTGAGGGATGGCCGCAGGTAGATACGGCTCTTGAAAGATATTGGACTCACGACCCTGTCATCGTATCCAGCGCAAATCAGGAAAAACGTTTCCTATCAATATATCAGTGAATATGTGCACGGATAAAACTCATCTATTCCTCAGGATGCACGGTGTCACCCCCTGCCAAAGTCATTTGTGGAAGTTTTGCGACAAATAATTGTGATACATATCATGGATTTACCGGATAATTCGGCTGGAGCAACCCCTCAGGACACTGATCCCGACCGAGAGCACCGCTTTCCGATCCGTCGAAAATCTTTGGGTTTCAAGCCACTACAACTGGGAAGTACAATTGCGCATTCCTGCCGTAGGCCTTGCGCGGCCCTCGTGACGAACGGCGACCTAAGAGCCGACATGGCTAAAACGTCACACCGGGACATTAAAATCGACCTCAGATTGTGAGACCTGTCAGCCTGCATTCTCGCCATTCTGAAGCTTGTACCCGAGCCACTGATGCATCAGCAACGTTCCGGCCAAAAGTGAACCGCCGTCCTCTACAACACCGCCACTCAGAGAGGTGACGAGGGCTCCCGTTTCCTGAGCGAGAAGCTTGCCAGCGGCGTAATCGTAGTGGCTAAGTCCGTCTTCGAAATATCCATCGAGCCTGCCCGCAGCGACATAGGCAAGATCGAGTGCAGCCGAGCCAAGCCGCCGCACACCTGCTGCCTCGTTGGTGATGGCGTCCAACGCGTTGAAGAATCTGCTGCGTTCGATTGCTTTTAACTGTCCTCTGATAGGCATGGAAAGGGAGACAATCGCCTCTTCGGGCCGCTTTTCTTCTAATCGGTTCAGTTCTTTGCCGTTAAGCTGGGCTCCCCTCTCCCGAATGGCCGTGAACATCTCGTCGCGCAATGGGTCAAGGACGACACCTAGCAGTTCGCCGTCGTCGTCGCACAAGGCGATGCTGACAGCAAAAAAAGGAACTCCCCACAGGAAATTGCTGGTCCCATCGAGTGGGTCCACCACCCAACGGTATTTCGCATCGGTCTGACGTGCGCCGGTTTCTTCACCGACAAAGCCAAAGCTATCGCCTGCACCTCCAAGCACGGCTGCAATTGCTTCCTCAGCAGCCAGATCGGCTTGGGATGCGTAATCTCCAAGTCCCTTTCGCTGTACCGAATTGCGTGGCACATCACCGAACTGCTTCCTTAATTCAGCGCCTCCCGCGAGGGCGGCAGACGATGCGAGCAGCATCAATTCGTCAAGCGACAGATCCGTCATCAATCATGCTCCTGCAGGTAGGAAGGTCACGGTCTCGAAATTCACGCCGACACGCGAACCCAGATCAAGTGCGTGTCGTGTTTCCACCGAGAGGGCCGCACCGTTCTCAAGTCGGAGGCTTTGCGTCCAGGCCTTTCCCATAAAGCGGCGATCTTCCACTCTCGCATCGAAAAGAGCGCTCCCGCTTTGGCTTATCATCACCTGTTCAGGACGGACGACCAGCGTGCCTTTGCCACTGTGGCCCCTTGCTGCGCCAAGCAGCCTCGATCCGTCCGCCATCCGGAAGCCAGTCTCGTCAAATTCTCCCTCCAGAAAATTCGCGCTACCGACGAATTCGGCAACGAAACGGTTCGCCGGTCGCGAATAGATGGTTTCAGGATCTGCAAGCTGTTGCACGATGCCATTCTGCATGACCGCGATCCGGTCCGACATTTCCAGAGCTTCCTCCTGATCATGCGTCACATAGATGGCTGTCAGGCCAAGCCTTTTCTGCAAATTGCGCAGTTCACGGCGAAGAGCCACGCGAAGACGGGCGTCGAGGTTCGACATTGGCTCATCCATGAGAAGTAGCGGCGGATTGATGACGAGCGCACGCGCTAGCGCGATGCGTTGCTGCATGCCCCCACTCATTTCTGCGGGAAACCGCTTTTCGACGCCGTGCAGTTCGACCTGTTCCAACGCGGCTCGCACCCTTTCAGCTGCCTCGCCCTTGGGAACTTTGCGCAGCTTCAGCCCGTATGCGACATTGTCGAAGACGGTCTGGTTGGGCCAGAGTGCATAGTTCTGAAAGACGAAGCCGATATTCCTGTCCCAGGCGGCAAGCGAGGTTACGTTATGTCCATTGAACAGGATCCTCCCGCCATCGATGGGATGGAAACCTGCGATGGCCCGCAAAAGCGTCGTCTTGCCACAGCCGGATGGCCCTAGCAGCGTGAAAAATTCGCCTGGTTTGATTGTTAGGCTTATGTCTTTCAGAACCGCGTGATTGCCAAAGGTCTTTGAGACAGCGTCGATGACGACCTCGCAGCCGTTAACGGGAGCTTTGGACGAGAAGTTTTCAACCACCGGATTTTCCTCGAATTTGGCCGTAGCGGACAATGAAATAGAGAGGGATGTAAATGATCAGCATCAGGAGGATTGTCTGTGCTGCGGACACACCGAAATCGGCATCGACCAACGTGTTCTCGAAGATTACCGCTGTCATTGGTTTCCACGGCGGACGATAGAGAACGATGGTGGACGACAGCTCAGTGACGATGTGAAGGAAGGTGAGCGTCGCACCGGTTATCGCACCCGCAAGCACCAGAGGTGCGGTTATGGTGAGAAACACGCGGAAGGGACGAGCTCCAAGACTAATCGCGGCCTCTTCGAGTGCCGGGTGAACGCGTCTCAGGGCTGCTTCTGACGCCTTGACCGTAAAGGGCAGGTTACGAATGAGATAGGCAAGGACGAGGATGAACCAAGTGCCTGTCAGTTGAACTGGCGCTTTGTTGAACATCATGATGAGACCGATGCCAAGCACCGTCCCGGGAATGACGTAGGGCATCATCACGGTAAGACTGAGAAGGGGTGCGATGACCCGATAACGCTTACGTATGATCACGTAGGCAATCCCTAGTCCGATCGCTGTTGCCGCCAACGTTCCGGCAATGCCGAGCGACAAGGTCACCCAAGCTGGCCCCATCCCGGTTCGCCACATGGTGGTGTAGTTTGCCAGGGTAAAGTCCGCCCTTGGCAGCCCGACCCGCCATTCCATAAAGCTGGAAGCAAGCACCGTCAGGTGAGGCGTGAATGCCATGAGCAGGGCAATGCTAATTGCCCCAAGGACAAGGGTATGGCCAAGAGGCGATAGCGGCTTACGGCCCAACGCCCGCGACGAAACCACGGCAAAACCACGTCGCGCCAGATAGATTTGCTGCGCCATGAGAAAAAGGCTCGAAAGGGTGATGAGCACCATCGATCCTGTCGCCGCAAGAGCGGGATTGCGTCCCGCTTCGCTAAGGAACGACGTGTAAATTAGAACCGGCAGCGCGTTTACGTCTAAACCGATAATGCGCGGCGTTCCAAAGTCGGATAGGGCTGCCATCATAGCCAAGTAGAGACCGGTGATGATGCCGGGGAGTGCCAGCGGAATTTCTACCGTTACACGCACACGAGGCGGCTTAGCGCCAAGGCTTTCCGCCGCCTCGATATGACCGGCGTCCAAACTCTGAAATGAGCTGTGACTGAGCAGAAAGATGATTGGAAAGACCAGCCAGGTGATGACCCAGATGACGCCATGCAAGCCGACGATCGAGACATCGAGGCCAAGATAGTTGGTAAGGACACCATTTCGCCCAAGGAGCAAGCGCCACGCATATGCCCCCAGGAACGGCGGAGACACCGACGCCATAGTGACAAGAAAGACAATTGCCGTGCTTCCCGCTACACGGTAACGCGCAACAAGATAGGCAAGCGAAACACCGACCAAAGAGGCAAGGGCGGTGGACGTTAACGCAATTACCAGGCTGTTCACCGTGGCGGAAAGGGTTTCTGAGCGAGTGAAGAACTCGATGTAGTGAATCGGAGAGAGCGACAACGCCTTGTTTTCGAAGGTGATGTAGGCGTTTGCGGCATGTGACAGAAGTACCGTGCTCGGCCCCTGTGGCTGAAGGTCCAAAGGTGCCGGGGCTGTTGTGGCAAAAAGCCCGCGCGGCGCTTGCTGAAGCAGCGTGAACCGAGCCGAGCCCAGATCGATTTCAAGTACCCCTGCCTCGTCTTTAGCAACCGAGATCGGTTCTTGCGAAGAGAGGCGCAGTGTTCGGTCATCCTGAACGTCGACATTCAGGCTGTCAGTCGAACTCAGCGAAATCGCAAGGCCGTCAGAAAGTTTGGCCACGCTGTATCGGGCGGTCATTTCCGGCACGGGTTGCAAGCCGTCTTTGTTGTGCAGAAGAGTAAAACGGCCGCCCTCCTCCAGAAGGGAGGCCGCCATGAGGCGAACTTGCGGCACGATAATCGTCACGGCGCAAAGCATGAGCGCGACGATTGAAAAGATCAGCCAATTGTCGCGCAGCACCTTCATTTCCCGCGAAGCTCCTGGAAGCGAGCAACAACCACGGGGCGCGGATCGACAGCGGACACGATCGTGAGGGCAGACATTTCAGGCAGGGCGGTCGGGGGCGTTACATCCTTGCGTGCGGAACGTCGAACTGTGGCATCTCGAACGATTTCGTGCGCTGTTTTGCTGCCGAGGAAATCGATGAAGCTCTTGGCATCATCTATGTGCTGAGCGCCTTTGACAATGGCCTGAGCATCGATCTGACCAGTGACCGCGTCGCTTGGATAGACGATATCGATTGGCAGGCCCTGGGCCTTCCACTTGGCACCGAGATCTTCGTTGATCCAGCCGACTGCCGCTTCTCCGTCGCGGACGGCGTTGAATGCGTCATCGGAACCTGGCGCAATGCGCGCACCTTTGGCCATCTGGCCAACGAATTCCCAACCGAAATTTCCCGCAAGGGCCGAGAGGACGATATAGCCCGTACCGGATTTCGCGGGGTCTGGAATGATCAGACCACCCTCCTTTGAGAAATCATGTGAAACGAGATCTTTTTGCGTCTTCGGTATAAAGCCGGCCTCGACCCGCTTGGTGCTGACGATCAACGGCTGAAGGAGGACAGTGAACGGATGCCAGATGTGATTGGGATCGTTGGTCACCATGTCGGCGTCCGACTTGCTTTCGTATGCTTGGAAGAGCGCTGAATTTTCCTCGAAGGTCTGTGTCGGTCCGCCCCACATCACGTCCGCCGAGGAGCTGCCACCTTCGGCACGCAGGCGCTCGATGAGTTCTCCCGTCCCACCGCGCACGACGGTTACCTTGACGTCCGGATTAGCCTTGGTGAACGCATCGAGAATGGGAGCAGATGTTGCCTCCCCATGAGCAGTGTAGACGACAAGCTCTCGAGCATTCGCAACACCGAAAAATGATGCCGACGCCAATGCGCCTGCTATAATCTGCCGCAACGTCCATTTCAGCATGACTGTGTTCCCTTTTTTAGTCACTGAGAAGAAGGCGACTTATTAATTCCATTGAGTGGATTAAAAATCAAGCCGCGATTTCCGGATAGTTGTGTGGTTTATGCTACAAAATTATGACGTCCGTTACCCGTCATACCTCAATAGCCCGACTTGACGGCGATTAAAGGCCCTGATAAATTCCATTTAACAGATTAAATAGGATTTCGCACCCATGAGCCTGATGGGCAGCAATCACACATATTCGGGCCGCTACAATCGTCGCTTGGTTTTCGATCTCATCCGTTCTGCTGACGGCATCAGCCGACGGGACCTTGTTGAGGTGACGGGGCTGAAGCCTCAGACGATGTCGAATATATGCAAGGATTTGATCGACCGGTCTCTTGTGGTTGAATCCATTCAACAGGAGGGCGCGCGTGGCGCCCCGCAAAAAAGATTGCAAGTCCGCGCAGAGGCAGGTTGCTGCCTGGGCATCCATGTGGATCGCGACGGGTTGCTGGGCATCGTCTGTGACATAACAGGACAAGAACTGGGACGCGAAACTGCATCGGCCTCGCTCGAAGATCCGTCCGATACTATCCGCGCCATCGCCGATATGACGCAGCGCCTGCGTTCGGTTGCGGCAGGTCGCCCTGCTTGGGGTATCGGTATCGCTATGCCAACGCTGCAGGAAGCCGAATTCGAGCATCCTGTCGGCCCGCCCGGTTGGGACGCTTGGAGCCGGATACCCGTGGCGGAGGCTATCGAAGATTCATGCGGCCTTCCAACGATCATCGAGAATGATGCCACAGCCGCCGCGGTTGCCGAATTGAGGGCAGGCAGAGCGTCGGGACTGACCCACTACGTTCATATTTTCGTCGGGCACGGACTTGGCGCCGGCATCATCAACGACAGCATGCCGCTTCAGGGATTTTGGAATAATGCTGGAGAAATCGGACTCCTGACATGGCCCGCTGAGCTCGCCAATCCGGAAGCCGATGGGCAGACGCCATTCTCTGTCGACGAGCTTGCGGCGATGCTATCTTGCGAAAGCAAGGAGATCGCAAAGCCTGGCGCGTTGGAGCGACTTTACGCTCAACGTAACAGTGTGTTGATGCGATGGCTCGATCTCAATTCCAGGCGCCTGCGCTTACTGGTTTCGCTGCTTGAGAACATCGTTGACCCGCAAACGATCGTGGTCGGAGGGCATTTTCCGTCAGCCCTCAACAATTCCCTGATTGACCGGGCCTATCCCCTTTTGCCATCTGTCAGCGCCCGAAGTCACCGGGATGTTCCCCGGCTGTGCGCTGGTGCACTCGGTCCGGAAGCCGCCGCCATCGGTGCGGCCATGCTGCCCGTGATGGCCCATGGCAGCCCGGACTTTAGGCGACTCTCATCCATGCGAGGTCGCAGCCAGACCATGGATTTTGAAAGACGTTTCGATCGCGTTGCCGGCGCACCAACGGATGACAACGCAGCCTCCTGATTTACTCATATCTCGCCAACAGGACTAGAAAAATGAAAATTGCAGTCGCCGGGCTTGGCTTTCGGCTTGCCAATGTCATCGCTTCCTTCCGCAGAGCCTGCCCAAGTCTCGAGATCGTCGGCCTCCTGGACCCCGACCCTGCTGGACTGCCGACCATTCTTTCTTCTGGCCTGCCTGAACCACGACGCTTCGAGACAATCGAGCTGATGCTGACGCAGACACGGCCTGATCTCCTTATGGTAGGTTCGCCGAATGTTTTTCACCTGGACCACATCACCGCAGGACTGCGTGCAGGCGTACGGGTCTTTACCGAAAAACCGGTCGTGATCGATGAAGACCAGACAATGAACATGGCGCGCCTGCTCGCTGAATACGGCAATGAGAGTGTTATGGTTGGGCTCGTTCTGCGGTATTCCACTCTTTATCGGGATTTGCGCGCAGCGCAGGCTCAAGGTCACATCGGCGCCATCACATCAATCGAAGCATCCGAGCATATCGCGCCGTACCACGGAGCATTCTTCATGCGGGATTGGCGACGGCATACGCGGTATGCTGGCCCGTTCATTCTGGAAAAATGCTGTCACGACATCGACCTTTACGGCAGCGTCGTGGGGCAGCGCGCCATGGCCGTTGCCAGCTTCGGAGGTCGTAAGTCTTTCGTTGCGGAAAACCGGCCTGATCAGTTCTCGGCGTTTCAACAGCAGGAGTTGTACAAAAAGCCAAGCGGCTGGCTGGGGAGCGACGCCGTATTCGAGAGCGATGGCGATATTATCGACTATCAGACCGCCATTGTCGAATATCAGGGTGGAGCGACCATGGCGTTTCATACCAATCTTAATGTTCCGGATCAGTTCCGCCGCTTCTGCGTGATCGGAAGCAAGGGAATGGCAGAGGGCGATTTCATCCGTAATCGCTTCGAAGTTCATTCGGCTATAACAGGCGAAAAGCTTGTCGAGCGGCGGTACGAGGGGCATGAGAGCGATCACTATGGCGCTGATGATCAGATGGCTTTGGATATCTACAGGCATCTGACCGAGGCGACTCCGCTTCCCGTCAATATCGTTGCGGCTCTGGAAGCGGGACTCGTGGCAATCAAGCTCGAGGAGGCACGCCGCAGCCGGCGCACCATCGAGCTGGCCGAGACCTGGCAGCGTTTCGATGACGCGCTTCATACTCCTCTGGCCGCAGCGTGAGGCCACACTCATGAACATGCCAGCGTCATCATCACCTGTTATCATCCGGAACGCCCAACCCTCCGACGAAATGGCGATCCTCGATATCTGCGTGCGCACGTCAGACAGCGGGCAGGACGGATCACGACACTATACGGACCCAAGACTTCCCGGGTTTCTATGGGCGCTGCCTTATGTGCGCTTCTGCCCAGAAAATGCGTTCGTGCTGACAAACCGTGGCGTCGTCATGGGCTATTGTGTCGCGACACCCGACACGACGGCTTACGAAGATTGGCTCGAGGCAGCATGGTGGCCTTCCTTGAAAGAGGAGCTTCGCGATTTTTCGGCGCGGACGGAAGAGGATGAGAAGGTTCTTGCTCATATCCAAACGGTGTCGAGGACGCCAATTCATGTGACGCGACCCTACCCTTCCCATCTACACATCAATCTTTTGCCTGAGATTCAAAATGGCGGTCATGGGTCGTCGCTGCTGCGACATCAACTGAACTCGTTGACAAAGTCCGGAGTAGAAGGCGTCCATCTGGGGGTGAATCAGCACAACGAAAAAGTTGCCGCATTTTACTCTAAATTCGGCTTCACGGAAATCGACCGGACTCCCTCTATCCTGATGGCGAAGCGGCTGGTTGAGTAAATCACTCAAAGCAGGTCGCGACGCCAAAAGTCGCTCTTCACGATGTAATGCACTCTGTTTTCCTTACCCACACGTCTCAGATAACCCAAACCTTCTCCAAAAGATTCCCTGTTCGGGGATGCGGACGGCAAAACAGGCTCCAAAGAAACGCTGCCAGGTAACGTTTTCTGCTCGTGATGGGATACGAACCGCTGCAACCGCAACAAACCGACACGCGTGTCGACCACCGTCAATTCACCACCATTTGAAACCAGGTATCAAGGAATTTGCTGCGTTTGATGACATCGCGGAACACGAGGAGCTGCGGACCGAGCTCTATAAGCTGAAGACTCTCTGCGGCTTTGAAATCGGCGGGGTAGCTGAACCCCGCTGCCGACAGAGCGGGCGCGCTCTCTACCGAATGCAGTGCGTGGAGAACGATGCGCGCGCCGCGAAGGTTTACTGCATTCTTAGGGATAAGTACGGTCCACGGCACCGCGAGCATGTAATCCTGTGGCACGACGATCTCCACGTTCTCTGGCATTGGCGGAGCGGCCTGCAGAGCGGACAAGGGGACATTGTACAACGCGTCGACCTCGCCAGCCCGGAACGCCGCCAGAAGATCCTCGGTCGTGTCATAGATCCTGGCGTTTGAGCTGCCGACCGCCCGCATCAATCGCCAGTAAAGAGAAGTCCGGATGGAATCCTGCGAGGCCAGCAGGTAGCTGACATCATCAATACCGATATTAACGATACCAACTCGGTGGGAGAAGCGGCTTGTGTTCTGTTCCAGCGCTCGCACGAGTTCGATCCGCGTCCGCGGCAGGCGATCTAGAAACGCCTCTCGTCTCAGGACGATGACCGCGGGGTCGGACCATAAACCGAAGACCTCATGACGCCACTGAACATCCATGGCGTTACCGCTCGGCTCGGTCTTGACCGCGTAGCCTTCATTCGCGACTGAGACGGCGATATCCGGTGAAGAAAAAAGAGCAATGTCGAACGGCGCGGGAGCACGCTTTGCCTCCGCGGCGATTTGTGCAGAAGAGAGTCGGACGTAAGACAGCTGCGATCCCGGCACGCGGCTCTCGATCACTGCAATCAAAGGCGCAATCCGTTCTTCAGACACGACACCGGCAATGCGGACGGCTCTGTCCTGTGCCTGCACGGTCATTGGCACAAGGCTGCCAATCAACAACAGGCAAAACAGCGCGCTACGAGCAACGTTAGACATCTTGGCCCTGCCCTCCAGCAAACATTGGCAGCACGACCTCGACGACAAGACCACCACCGACACGGTCCGCAACGGAAATACGTCCGCCGAAGGCCACGACCACATCCTTTGCGATGGCGAGGCCAAGGCCCGATCCTGTCCGTCGCGCACCACCGCGAACAAACCTCTGGAAGATCTTGCCCTTTTCCGCGTCCGGTATACCCGGTCCACGGTCCATAACCTTTAAGGTTGCCGAACCATCCACCGCCTCCAATTGTACTGTCGTTGGACCAGCCGCGTGGATAAGGGCGTTTTCTATTATGTTCCGAACCATTTCGCGTAACGCCACCGGTTCTGCGTCAACTAATACAGGAGCATCATGTGTTACGAGCGTGAGGGATTGTATCTGGCTGGCATAGGCACTTTCCGCGCGTAGCATCTGCATTGCATTTTTGATGGCATTGCTGAAATCGACTATCTCGCGTTCCTGCGTCTCCAATCGGTGCAATGTTGTTGCTTCGGAAAGCAGCATGTTCGCCAACAGTCCGGCTTCACGCGCATTGTGATGGATGCGCGACAGACGGCGGCGTGTTTGCGGATCTTCCGCTTCTTCGAGCCCGACCTCGGCCTGCGCCTGAATAGCAGCAAGCGGTGTCCGCAGTTGATGCGCGGCGTCCGCAGTAACCCGTTTCACACCATCCAAAACCGAACCCAAGCGGTCCATAAAGTCATTCAACGCCGAGACCAACGCTGAAACTTCGACTGGAACTTCCCGGTCGATCCGGCTGAGATCGGACGGGCGCCGTGCCCGCAGATTACTTTCGATAAGACGAAGTGGCGAAAAGGCCGATCGTACCGAAACGAGGATCAGACCACCGGCCAACAGTGCAATGGTGACCGCTGGCAACATGCCGTTTAATGTCAATTGTCCGGCCAGTTCCCGTCGCGCCTCGCGGGTTTCAGCCACCATCACACCGATCCAACCGCCCGTCCCCGTCACCGTATCGGCGCGGTATCGCTGCACCGAGGCTATACGCACGGCATCACCGCGATACATCGCATCATGTAGGTGCAGGGCCTCTTCATTGGCAAGCGGAATGTCGAGGCCAAGAATAGGTGAACCGGTCACTAAGCTGCCATCCGGGGCTGTCACCCGGTAAAATACTCGGTTGAGGCGCGAGGTCCCGAGAATGGCAAACGCGGAATAAGGAATATCGACCGTAACGTCACCTTCCTCGATGCCAACAGTGTCGGCAATGGCAAGTGCAGAGGCCGTTAACACGCGGTCAAACGCCTCATCGGCTGACCGCCTTGCATAGGCGCGGACCGTCAAGGCAAGCACACTGCCAATCACCATAAACAGACAGATCGTTGTGATGAGCAGACGTCGCTCAATCGACAAGCGCGCCATCAGCTTGCCGCATCGGTCTTGCTGCGCAGCATGTAACCCACACCACGATGGGTAACGATCTCGACATCAACGGCCTCAAGCTTTTTACGTACACGCGATACCAACAGCTCGATGGCATTGGGTGTGCCCACATCATCATGGCCGAACAATTTCAGATAGAGCTTATTTTTGCTAACTGTATTGCCCGCTTGCGTGGCGAGCACCTCAAGAAACTCGAATTCGCGACGCCCGAACTCCAGCGGGCTTCCATCCAGGCTGGCTGCCCGCGAATTAAGATCAATCTCCAGCCCACCAATGCGAATGATCGACTTGGCAAGTCCCTTATGGCGGCGCGTGACCGCCCTTAACCGCGCCTCAAGTTCACCGAGGTCAAACGGTTTGACAATGTAGTCGTCGGCGCCAAGATCAAGCAGGCTGATCTTGTCATCAAGCTGGTTTCTGGCCGTAATCACCAGCACCGGGGTCGGTGAATTCTTGTCGCGCACATGCGCCATGACCTGGAAACCGCTCCGCCCCGGCAAGTTGATATCAAGCACCACAACATCAAATTCGCCATGGATCGCTAATTCCTCGCCAGATATACCGTCTTGCGCCCATGTCACATGGTGTCCAGCCCGCATCAGCTTGGATTCAATCGCTTCGGCAATGTCGACGGAATCTTCTATGAGAAGGATGCGCATGAGGTTGACAGGACTCTGACAGTAAATTCGGTATAGCTGTCATCCTATAGCAAGGGTTTTGTTGACGCGAGACGGCAAAATCCTTCGGGAGGAGAAAATGAATTACCACGGCGCCCTTGTGGCATGCTGCATGCTGATTGCTTTCATGTTGACCGATAGTGCGGTTGCAAGCGCAGCCCCGTGCGATCAGCGCGCAGAGCTTGATCAGGCCTATTGCGACGCCGATGGCGACCTCGTTGCCGACCGTCCGACCGACCCGTCGAAATTGCGCAATCCCGATACACTTGTCTGGGCTTTCGCACCGATCGAGGATCCCGCGGTTTATGCGCGGTTGTTCCGCCCGTTCACAAAACACCTTTCCACCTGCCTTGACCGCCAAATCGTCTATTACCCTGTGCAATCCGTCTCGGCGGAAATTGCCGCGATGCGCTCTGGCCGCCTGCATTTTGCTGGCTTTTCTACTGGCCCAACAGTCGAGGCGGTCAACATGGCTGGCGCTGTGCCTTTTGCCGCCAAAGGGCAAAACGGTGAGGTTCGCGGTTATCACCTCGTCGCAATTGTACGCGCAGATTCCCCTTACCGACATCTGGCAGACTTGAAGGGCAAACGTGTCGCCCATGTCGCTGTTGCGTCTAATTCCGGCAACCTCGCGCCCCGCGCGTTATTTCCCGCCGAAGGTCTTGTGCCGGATACCGACTATCGCCCGATCATGTCCGGCGCTCATGACAAATCGGTAATGGGCGTACTGTCAGGCGATTACGATATGGCAGCGGTCGCCTCCGACGTCCTGCAGCGCCTGGTGGACCGAGGGTCAATTGATAAGGCGGCCATTCGGGTCATCTATCAAAGCCCGCTGTTTCCAACAGCCGCCTTTACCCATGCTCATGATCTTGATCCCTTGCTCGCGGACAAGCTGAAAGCATGTTTCTTTTCATTCCGGTTTCCACCGGAAATGACTGCCGCCTTCAACGGTGACGAGCAGTTCTTGCCAGTCCGATATGACGAGGCCTGGCGAGCCGTCCGTGCGGTGACCAACGCGGTGGGCACCTTACCGGACTGACGTCGGAACAACACCGTTCAAACCCCAGAAAGTGATCCCATGACCCTGCAAACAACTTTGCCGGAGGACCCTTTGCGCCCTCAACCGGCCTGGAAAAGGCTCTTTTTTCTGTTGCGCGTGAACAGCGCAGACCCGACGCTGTTACTGGCGCTGCTGCTGCTGGTCGTCTTCGGTTATCTTATCCTCGCCCCGGTCCTGCTGCTTTTGGTCGATGCGGTGACGGTTCATTTCGCTGATCTCGCACGCACCCGGCAAGAACTTGGCGATCTAACGCTCTATTACCTGAACCGTGTGCTTCTTTCGCCAATTTCGCGCGATCTCTTCTGGTGGCCGCTTGCACATACCGCGATCATTTCGGCTGCAGCCATCGTCATAGCATTTCTGGTGGGTGCACCGATTGGCTGGCTGCTGAGCCGAACGGATTTGATGTGCAAGAAATGGTTCTCCACTGCGCTGCTCGTGCCTTACATGCTGCCATCCTGGACATTCGCACTTGCCTGGCTGACGCTTTTCAAGAACCGTACGACCGGTGGTCAACCCGGTTGGATGGAGACACTTGGATTCACACCCCCGGATTGGCTCGCCTATGGTGCGCTGCCAATTTCACTCATTCTGGCGCTCCATTACGCACCCTTCGTCATCCTGCTTTTTGGCAATGCGCTCAAGCAGTTCGACACGCAACTGGAAGATTCCGCGCGCAGTCTTGGCGCGAGCCCTGCCGTTGTCGCTCGCCGAATTATCCTGCCGCTGATGATGCCATCGCTAGTCTCGGCCACGACACTGATTTTCGCCAAATGTCTGGGTGATTTCGGCGTTGCCTACGTACTCGGCGTCCCCATCGGTTTCGATGTACTCGCAACCTCGCTGTTCCGCGCAATCTCCACCAGCCAAGCCGGTGCATCTGCAGTCCTTGCAGGCATGATCGTGTTACTGGGAGCAATCTCCATCATCATCGACATGCGGCTTTTGAAAGAAGCCAAACGTTTCGTGACCATTGGCTCCAAGGGCTCGATGGTTCGTAAGACACCGCTCGGCAAATGGCAAATTCCGGCACTCACCTGGGCATTCACAGTCTTTTCCATCAGCGCCGCCATTCCGCTTATCGCTCTGACGCTGACGACTGTCATGCGTGTGCCTGGCTCGTTCAGCATCGATAACTTCACGCTTGATTACTGGATTGGTACAGACCTTGGCACGACCGCGCTGCATCAGGGTATTTTGCTAACAGGTGAATTCTGGCTGGCTCTGTGGAACACCGTTTGGATGGTCGGTCTTGCAGCGACAGGCGCCGGCCTGCTTGGCCTTCTGGTCGGTTACGCCGTGGTTCGTTCACCGCTGCCCTTCGTGTCGGTGGCACTGCGGCAGATCACCTTTCTGCCCTATCTGGTGCCTGGCATAGCATTCGCAGCCGCATATCTTTCGATGTTCGCCGTCGCCCGTCCACCACTACCCGCACTCTACGGCACACCCATCATCCTCGTCCTTGCCATTCTGGCAGACCAGATGCCATTCGCCTCGCGCGCCGGTATCTCCTCGATGATGCAGCTTGGTCGCGAGCCGGAGGAGGCTGGCCAGATTGTCGGCGCCGGCTGGTTCCGTCGCATGCGCTCGATCGTTCTGCCAATCCAGCGTGGGGCACTCGTTTCGGCAATCCTGCTGCCGTTCATATCTGGAATCAAGGGCCTCAGCCTCGTGGTGGTTCTCGCCGTTCCCGGCACAGATCTGCTCACGACCTACGCAATCCGCCTCGTCGACTACGGCTACAGCCAGGCTGCCAATGCAGTGGTTGTGATGCTCTGCATCGTCGCCTTCACAGGCACGATGCTCGTCCAGACAATCGGCAAGGCCAATCTTTCAGAAGGCATGGGAAGCAAATAATGTCCAGCATTACTCTAGAAAACATTCGCAAAAGCTATGGTCGCAGCGGGCCTGCCGCGATCGGGAATCTCAATATGGAAATCGGTGCATCCGAGTTCCTTTGCCTGCTCGGCCCGTCCGGTTGCGGAAAAACAACGACACTGCGCATGATCGCAGGCCTTGAGCATCCTACCGACGGTCGCATTCTTGTGGATAGCAAGCCTATCGTCTCCGTTGGTGACGGCGTTTTCACCGTGCCTGAAAAACGCAATATGGGACTGGTCTTCCAGAACTACGCGCTGTGGCCGCACATGACGATCCGCGACAACGTTGCCTTCGGCCTGACATTACGGTCAATACCTGCAGACGAACGCAACGCCATCGTTGATCAGGTCATGACGAAACTGGGCATCGCACGATATGCGGATCGGTACCCGGCACAGCTTTCGGGCGGTCAGCAACAACGCGTTGCCCTGGCCCGCATGCTGGCGTTGAAACCTTCGATCATTCTGCTCGACGAGCCACTGTCAAACCTTGATGCCAAGCTGCGTCTGGAAATGCGTGCGGAGCTCAAGCGAATCCACGCGGAAGCCGGTTCAACCATCGTTTTTGTTACCCATGACCAGTGGGAGGCAATGACACTCGCCACCACCATCGCTGTCATGAGTGAGGGGGAGTTGCAGCAAATCGGCACGCCTGACGATATTTATGAGCGTCCGGCCAACCGCTTTGTCGCCGAATTCGTCGGCAGCCTTCCCATCAACATCATTGAGCGAGCCGAAGGTCAGACCGGCCCGCTGCAAGTCTGGCTGAATGGCGTTCTCTCGCATTTCAGCCTCGACGGCGCGGCAGTCGCTTCGGCCGGTATCAGGCCGGAAGCTACACGGGTTGCTGTCCTGTCTCCTGAAGAGGCCAGCCGCTGCGCGGCCGGACAAGGCACCATCGTTGATGTCGTTCCGACCGGCGGGAGCTGGATCGTCGAACTCGATGTCGAGGGAGCCAGCTTCTTCGCCATAGCAACCGAAAACCCGCACATCGCCGCAGGCGAGCGCATCCATTTCTGGGTCGAACAACAGCACCTGCATCTGTTCGACCAGGAGAAGAAACGTATCGTCCGCTAACGGGGATGCGAAATCAAAGGCAGTGGAGGAAAACTATGCCTAACACATCAATCTACATGCTGGCTGGCGCTTCCGTTCTTGCAATGGGCCTCTCAAACGCCCTGGCACAGGACGTCAAAGAAATCGGCATTCCCGATAGCGAATATTCGTTGGAGGCGCTGGTTGAGGCGGCCAAAAAAGAACAGCCGATCACCGTGATCGACGCCACCGGCAAGATCGTATCGATGGCTGACAATTTCTCGAAGATCTACGGTCTGAAAGCAACCGGCGTTAAGATGAACGGCCAAGAACAGGAGCAGGTTATCGCCCGCGAAGCTGCTGCCGGAAACGTGCGCACCGACGTCTTCAACATGAGCAACCTGCCATCGGTGGCAAGCCAAATCCTGCCGCAGGGTTTTGGCGTATCCTGGTTGGCGCCCGATCTTAAGGATAAGATCCCAGAGCAATATCAGAGCCCGGCGATCACCAGCAACAACCCCTGGGTTTTTGCCTATAACACCGACGTCAACGGTGAGACCTGCCCGGTCGATAATCTGTGGGCGCTGACAACTGAGGAGTGGAAGGGCCGTGTTGCCATTCCAGACCCTCTGCTTCGCAACGAAACGATGTTCTGGTTCAACCAGCTGGCAACCCATGGCGATGACGCAATGCGTGAGGCCTACAAGGCGCAGTTTGGCGAAGATCTGAAGACCGATGAGGCAAGTGCAACAGCCGAGTGGGTCAAGCGCCTTGCCCAGAACAAACCGAAGGTTACCAAGAGCGATACGGATGTTGGCCCGATTGTCGGCGCCAAGGAAGAAAAACCACCGGTTGGCTTCCTCAGCGCCGCGATCTTCCGTGATGCGAAGAAAGACGGTTATGGCATGGGCATCTGCAAAGAATTGAAGCCCTGGATCGGCCAGCTTACACCACGCGTTGCCGTCATTGCAGCCGGAACCAAAAGCCCGAACACTGCCAAGCTCTTCGCGCGCTTCATGATGACTGAAGAGGGTATGGCGCCGCAGCTCGGTGACGGAAAGATTTCCACCAACACCGAAGCCAGGATGCCCGAAAGCGAAGTTTCCGGCATCGTGAACTTCGTTGACCGACTATACGTCAACCACTCCGAGACCACCCGAGACGACTTTGCCAAGCTGCAGGATTGGCAGGATTTCTGGCTGAGCAACTCACGATAAACATAGTTCCCCACGCCTCGCGGCGTGGGGAAAACTACAAACGTATTTACAATCGCCTTGACAGGATTCGAGCCGACGACCCAGTCTTCATTAGCTCCTCCGTGAGAGATTATCCACGCAAGGCAGCAGCTTGCAGTGACCGATCTGTATATTGCGAAAATACTGGACAAACCTATTCTCGACAGGCTTGCAGAGGTGAAAGAGTAGTATAAGCGCCCTCAGGACGAAGTACCAAAGTTCAAACGCTCCGCCACTCTCGCGCCAGATTTATACCACGCGCAAAGCGAGCATGGTCTTCCACATCGACTGATCCATTAGGTGTGAATATCTCGACATCGTTTCGCGCGGCTACCAAGTCGATGCCGCACAGCTCTGCGAGACCGAGCGCCGTGAATTCGTGCATCGCGGGCACGCGAATTCTCCGATTGCTGGCTGCGGCTAGGAAGCCGGCGAAATATCGACTCTTCGACAAGCCACCGTCTATCGAGATCGTGTCGCCAATCGGTGCTACAGCCTGCGCCGCTTCAATTAGCTGAACGGTCAACAAAGCTATACCTTCAAGCAGTGCGCGCACCATATCGCCCCGCTCTGTTGCATGATCCATGCCAATGAAGAGTGGTGCAGCCCTCCTATCCCAATAGGGCGCGGCAAGGCCGGACAATGCCGGCACGAAGGCAAGGCCACGACGTATAGCCGATGGCCCCTCGAAACCGTCGAGTTCGGAATTGTCGGCGTAGAGGCCGATCTTTCGCGCCCATTCGAGTGCAGCGCCGGCATCATAAATCCCGCCCTCGATAGCAAGCACGGCGGCGGCTCCTTGCTTCTGCCATGCAATGGTCGGGAGAAGTTCGCCCGTCAACGGGCGCTGGTTGCCAGTGACCGCGAGAAGGAAAGCCCCTGTGCCAAAGGTTATCTTACATTCCCCCCGCCTGCGGCAACCGTGTCCATAAAGCGCTGCCTGCTGATCGACGATGGAAACGCGGACAGGCGTTCCCGCAATCGCACCAAAGCCGCCATCAACACTGCCGATTGCGGGAAGGCAGTCCATTGGAACATCGTGCAGCGCGCATAGTGTCGGGCTCCAGGCCCCGCTTGCCAGATCGAGCAGTCCCGTTCGAGAGGCCGTTGCCAGGTCGGTGCAGAAACATCCCGTCAGCCGATCCAGAAAGAAGGCGTCGGTAGTACCGAGCCGCAGCCGTCCTGCTGCGCGCGCCTCAGCCACCGCAGAATTGTTCTTGAGCAGCCACGACAGTTTGCTCGCGGTAAAATATGGATCAAGAGGTAGTCCGCAGATTTGTCTAGATAGTTCCGCAGCCGAATGCGGTAAAGCGGCCAGAGCCTGTGCGGTGCGGGCATCCTGCCAGACAATCACCGGAGACAGCGCCTCGCCGCTTTCGGCATCCCACGCAAGGCAACTCTCGCCTTGATTGGCGATCGCTATCGCATCGACGGGCCCGGCCGCCGCTAGCACCTCGCGGATGTTGCGCAACAATTCTTCCGGATCCTGCTCTACATAGCCGGGAGCCGGATATGATTGCGCGTGGCGCAGGCTCGAAGCGACATCAACAATCCCGTCTTCGCTTATCACGAGGCATCGGGTCGATGTCGTTCCCTGATCGATCGCAGCAACGCGCATCAATTCGTCTCCAGAAAGTGAAAAGCAATCGCGCCTGCTTCAGCCACTGCGCGAGGTATCGGCACGCACACACGGCGTTCGGGTAGCCACACGCCGCTCTTGCTCCATACGTCTCTGCCGTCAAGATGGAGCGAAAGTCGCCCTTGGACACGTCTGGTGAAGCGCAACTGAAAATCACGAAAAGGCGGTTCGTCTAATCCCGGCTGCCTCACCATGGCAGGCACCGCGAATTTTATTGGTTCTGCGAAAGTGACCAGCACCGCCCGCGTATAGCAGGATTCATGGGCAAGATCGTCCGCAACGGCAGCACCCACGCGGCGGCCTTCGCGAAACGACCAGCCGCCCGTTTCCACGGCCCGCAAGACGTTTCCGCCAGCGAAAAAGATCGGGTTGGCCATCCGGCCGTCCTGGTCGATCAAAGGTCCCTCGCTGCCCGCCGCCACATCAACCGGGGATGCATTCAAAAGCGCTGCCTCCGGCGTGAATTGCCCGGTGAGCAACACTCCATCGCATGCGACGGTCATGATACGACTATCCGACAGACGGATGTCCGCCTCCTCGACGCGCCCGCGCCCGCGTATATCCACAAGCGTCGCATTGCACAGGAAGGGGATGCCGACCAATCGTGGAAACAACCGGAAAAGCGGACGCGCCAACGGCTGCGGCTCCTGCTCGATCATCGCTACCGGGCGCGCCCCATGCGTGAGACAGGTAAGCAGCGCGGAAAAGGAAACCAGTTCCGACCCAATGATGAGGGGCCGGCGAAAGGGCATGATGCCGTGAAAAGCGATATAGGATTGCAGCGTGCCTGTCGTCACAACCCCCACCGGCCGGTCGCCCGGCAAGAGCCGCACCGAGCGTGGTTTTTCACGCGCGCCCGTTGCGAGCACGATGCGTCGGCCCTTGAACCTCTCTACGCCACGCGCCGATGTCACCAGCAGTATACCATCCTGCCCCATTTCCACTACGGAATGCCCGGTGCGGATATCGACACCGGCAGCCTGCGCCTGCCGCTGCAGACGCCGCGCATAGGCCGGGCCGAAATAGATGCGTCCGAATTCGCGCATGCCGAAAGGCGAATGTGTGCAATGGCGGGGTGCGCCGCCAAGCGCCGCCTCGCGTTCAAGTATGGTCACGCGTGCAACGCCACGTTCCTTCAGCGCCAGCGCTGCCGCGACACCCGCCGGGCCACCGCCGACGATGATGACATCGGCAACCGCATCGTTGTCCCTCGTCTCATGAAAAGGCTCTCCTGCGCTCATCGGCCATCTCCCATAGGGACGGCAAGCGGTACGGCCAGACGGTTGCCCGTCATCGCCGCCAAGCGGGCATTGCAGTAGAAACCCTGACACCGCCCCATGCCGGCACGGGTGCGCCGCCGCAGGCCGCCGAAATCACCTGGCGGCACGGGACTGGAAAACGTCGCGTCGATCTCCCGGCGGGTCACAAGCTCGCAATGGCAGATAATTTCGCCATGATCGGCGCGCTGCCAGTCCCGCTCGCAGGTTTCGCTGAGATTTGGCATCGTCACGTCAGGCACCGCGGCAGGGGGTGAAAAATGCGTGCCAAAACCTTCGTGAAGGGCAACGGCATGCTGCGCTAGGCCGAGCGCCGCGCTGAGCCCCGTGGACCGCACCCCGCCAAGCGTGATCGCGCGCCGGTCCGGCCGGGCGGAAATCCGGTAATGTTTCTTGTCCGATGCCGGGCGCAGGCCGGCATAGACGGCGGTCACGGAGACGGAGGCGAGTGCCGGAACAATGGCACTGCCGCGTGCGAGCAGCGCCTCAAGCGCCGCCGTTTCCACCGTCGCACGCTCGCGGTAATCCTGCTCCTCCGCTGTGGGGCCAATGAGAACGTTGCCAAAGGCGGTTGGGCAAACGACGACGCCCTTGGTGATTTCGGTGGGAACGGGCAGGACGATGCGCGGCACGTGCCGGCGGGCTGCCTTGTCCAGAACGACGAATTGGCCCTTGCGAGGCTTGATGGTGAAGTCGGGGCTGAGACCCAGCCGCGCATCGACAATATCGCCGTATAGCCCCGCCGCATTGACGATGCTTGCGGCACGGATCGGACCTGCCGTCGTCTCTATCCGCCATTCGCCATCAAACACACCGGACAGTACCTCGGCATTGCGCACCAGCTGCGCGCCAAGGGCCACCGCCTGCGTTAGATAACTGAGCGGCGCTGACCAGGGATCGATGACGTGTTCACCGGGAACTTCGAGTGCTGCGACAAGCTGGCCGGACAAGCCGGGCATGGTATCCTTAGCCTGCCGGACCGTGAGCAGACCGAGCTCGGCAATGCCGTTGCGCCGCCCCTGCTCAGCAATCGCCTCCAGACTTTGCGCCTCATCGGCATTCCAGGCACATACCAAGGCGCCGGTTTCAACGAGAGTGAGGCCCATCTGGCCATGAATGGACAGATATTCTGCCCGACCCGCCTTCACCAATTCCAGTTCCAGACTGCCCTCCGGCGCATCGAAGCCGGTATGGAGGATAGCGCTATTGGCCTTCGATGCTCCGGACAAGATATCGGCACCCTTTTCGATGACAACAACCTTCGCACCTGCCAGCGCAAAACGGCGGGCAACCGCGCAGCCGATTACGCCCGCGCCGATGATGGCGATGTCGAACGCTTTGGAGGGATAGGGGTCCATGGGCTTGCCTTTATTGTCGTGGTTCGAAAGCGAAACCAACAGGTGCGACGGACAGGGCCGATGCACCTTGCCGGTTCTTGGCTCTGGAGGAGATTCGCCGTGTTTCAATCGGGCAGAGCCGTCACCGGCTTTTCGAACTCCACCAGCGTCACGCCGCTCGTCTCCTGCTGGAACATGGCGCTGATCAGGGTCATGATCTTGCCTGCCGCTTCAATGGGCGGCACGCCACCATCGCGAATATTGGAAATGCAGTTGCGTCGAGAATCCGGCAGCCCGGTCTCCGGTCCGAAGGTGACATAGGCGCCGAGACTATCGGCCGCCGAAAGGCCCGGTCGCTCACCGATGAGGATCAGCGCCACCTTCGCGCGCAGTGCCGCGCCCACATCATCGGCCAGCGCCACCCGCGCCTGTATGGCAAGAAGGATCGGCGCAACCGTCAATCCGTTGCTTGCAAGCGCCTCAAGCAATGCCTTTGCGACCGGCACCGCGTTCGTCTCGACCGCCGTTGCGGAAAGCCCGTCAGCGATCACCAGTGCAACATCCGCCCCCTTGGCCTGCCCGTCGAGCGCAAGGCGGCCCTTGTCTGACAGGGAGCGGCCGAGATCGGGCCGGCGCAGGTAATCCGCACGATCCCTGGCACGGCTTGCGATATGCACGACATCCGCACCGCAGGCACGCAGCTCGTGCTCCACCTTATCGATATCCAGCGGACGCCACACGGCCTGACGCGCCTGGGCATGATCCAGCAGAAACGCCTGCACTGCCCGCGTGGGTGGGCTTGCACCGGTGCGGCCGAGCGCCACGCGCGCTTCGGTTGCCGCGCGCAGG
>NZ_JBQYSN010000082.1:0-22698 GCF_052686535.1 Agrobacterium sp. DKPNP3
CCACGGCTTCGAACGCACCGACGGTGTGGACAAGCCGCACGGCCCCTGGGGCAGCGGTGCAGACAGCTTCTGATCGGCTGAAACGATAATGACAAAAGGCCCGCGCAAGCGGGCCTTTTGCGTTTCATCGCCAGACTTGAGTTAGCGGGCGGCGGCGAGGCCGACGATGAGGCCGCTGACGGCGTTGATGAGCAGAAACTGGTTGTCGACGCGCACCCAACGCTGGTCGCGGCGCGGTTCTGCGAGGTGGTAACGGCGGTAGTCGCGGCGGTCTACGACATGGCGGCGATCACGGGCGGACAGGCGCTGGCCGCGGTCCCAGCGATGCTTCTTGACGATGACTTTCTTGGTGGTGATGTGACGCTCGACCTGGACTCCGCGGTGGCGATCATCGTGGCGGCTCTGGGCCTGCGCCATCGGTGCTGCAAGAACGGTGGCTGCCAGAAGAATGGTGACGAACTTTTTCATGGAAGTTTCCTCTCGTGTTTCGATGAGAGGAACTTACGAACAAACGAATGAACGGAAACTGAATTTAAGATTACAATTGTGTAATGGTTGTTAATGGTTAGGTGAAGACGTTAATCTTTCAGATGCAGATTTATGTCTCCTTTTCCGAGGTTAGACCGCCCAACGGTGTCGGGCGGCCCGCTCATGGTATCAGGCCCGCTCGGCGGATTTTGCCCAGAGGTTGATATCCGCATCCCTGGCGTAACGGTCGATTTCCGCCAGTTCCTCCGGCGTGAAGTCGGGTTTATCCAGCGCCTTCACGCAATCCTCGACCTGTTCGACACGGCTCGCACCGATCAATGCCGAGGTAATGCGGCCGCCGCGCAGGATCCAGGCAATCGCCATCTGCGCCAGCGTCTGGCCGCGACGTTCGGCAATGCCATTCAGCGCGCGGATGTTCTCGACATTGCGCTCGTTGAGGAAAGCTGGGTTCAGCGACTTGCTCTGCGAAGCGCGGCTGCCATCAGGCACGCCGCCGAGATATTTCGTCGTCAGCATGCCCTGAGCCAACGGCGAGAAGACGATGGAGCCGATGCCCAGTTCATCCAGTGTGTCGACGAGACCGTCTTCCTCGATCCAGCGATTGATCATCGAATAGCTCGGCTGGTGAATGATACAGGGCGTGCCGAGGTCCTTCAGGATCGCTGCGGCCTCACGGGTGCGCTTCGAGTTGTAGGAGGAGATGCCGACATAAAGCGCCTTGCCCGAGCGCACGATCTGATCCAGCGCGCCGCAGGTTTCCTCAAGCGGGGTATCGGGATCGAAACGGTGGGAATAGAAAATATCGACATAGTCCAGCCCCATGCGTTTCAGGCTCTGGTCGCATGACGATATCAGATATTTGCGGCTGCCCCATTCGCCATAGGGACCGGGCCACATGTTGTAACCGGCCTTGGAGGAAATGATCATCTCGTCCCGATAACCCCGGAAATCCGTCCTCAGGATTTCGCCGAAAGCGGTTTCGGCGCTGCCGGGCGGCGGGCCGTAATTGTTGGCGAGATCGAAATGGGTGATGCCGAGATCGAAGGCACGGCGGCAAATGGCCTGTTTCGTCTGGTGCGGCGTGTCGTTGCCGAAATTGTGCCAGAGCCCGAGCGAGATCGCCGGCAGCTTGAGGCCTGTCTTGCCGCAATGATTGTATTTCATGGACGCGTAACGGTTTTCGGCCGGTTGCCAAACCATGGGTCTTCCTCCACTTGCTGATGACTGGCTGCCGGAGAGGCCGGCAACCCTTTGAACTTCTGGTGACAGGCGCGGGTGCACCTGTCATTCCCAAGAGGGATGGTTATGCCTTTTGCCGCATGGTTTCAATGCCAGGACTGGGCGAGGATTGGCAGGTGTGAAGATCGAACATGCGGAAATGCGGCTCTCCGCCGGCCGCCTTCGGCGTGAAGATGATACGCCGGGTTTCGCCGGCGGCGAGGTCGAAGAGATTGTCGGAGTAACGGCCCGGCTGATCTGTCTCCAGCACGACGAAGAGGGCGAGGCCGGCAGCAGTGACATCGATTTCGTACTGGCCGTTTTTTAGTGGGCTGACGGAAAATTCGAGCCCGGCGGGTTGAAGCTCCAGCGCCTTGTAGGTATCGCGCACATGGTGGCCTTCACCTGTCATGCCGTTGGAAGCGATAAAGCTCCAGGCAAGGATGGCACCTTCTGGAAGGCTCTCCAGATCGATATCGGTCAGTATTGCCGCTTTGTCGATCGTGCATGTGCCATTGGCGGACTTCAACGGCACGCGGTTGCCGTCCATGGTCAGCGCCACGACGTTCATGTCGATTTCGACATCTTCCGCCGTGTCGTTGACCATCGAGAAGCTGACCCTACGTCCATCTTCGGAGGGAATGGCAGACACCGCGACCGGCTGGAAGAAGCGGCGGGCGGCATAGTGCAGCGCCTTCCAGCCGCCGCCATAATCGAGGCTCGACCATGAGGCGACCGGCCATGTATCGTTGAGCTGCCAGTAAAGCGTGCCCATGCAATGGGGCTTTAGCGAGCGCCAGTAATCCACGGCCGTTCGGATAGCCAGCGCCTGCTGCACCTGGCTCAGATACACGAAATTCTCGAAATCTTTCGGGAAGCGGAAATAACGGAACATGGTGCCGGCGATCCGCTCATTGCCGCCGGCGTTCTTCTGGTGAAGCTCGATGACCGGCGACGCGATGTTCATGTCCTTGTCTTCCGCATAGGTGCGGATGACCGGCATCGAGGTATAGGACTGGAAACCGAACTCGGAGCAAAAGCGCGGCTTGACCGAGCGGTAATTGTCGAACGACTTGTTTTCGTGCCAGACGGACCAATAATGCATGTCACCTGATCCATCCGCGTGCCAGGCATCGCCATAATCGAGGTAACCCGAGGCTGGGCTCGATGGCCACCAGAGCGCGTCCGGGGCAGCCTTCTTCAAAGCTTTTTCGATCGTGCGGTTCAGACGGTCATAGGCCACGAGATAGCGGTCGCGATTGTTTCGGGATTCATCGAACCACGTCAGCGCTCCCACCAGCTCGTTATCGCCACACCAGAGCGCAATGGAGGGGTGCGAGGACAGGCGTTTGACCTGATAATCGACCTCGTGCTCGACATTATCGAGGAAGTCATCGCTGCAGGGATAGAGATTGCAAGCGAACATGAAGTCCTGCCAGACCAGCAGACCAAGGCGATCGCAGAGGTCGTAGAACCAGTCTTCCTCATAAAAGCCGCCGCCCCACACTCGGATCATGTTCATATTGGCTTCGACGGCGGAGCAGAGAAGGTCCTCCGTTTTCTGGCGGCTTGTCAGCGAATAGAGCGCATCTGCCGGAATCCAGTTGGCGCCGCGGCAGAAGATTTCCCGGCCGTTGATACGGAAGGCGAAGCGGCTGCCGGCCTCATCCTTATCGGTCAGAAGCTCGATGGTTCTGAAACCGATCTGGCGGGTTGCCGTCTCGTCGGGAAGTTCCACCGTCAGCTTATAGAGCGTCTGCTCGCCACTGCCTGCCGGCCACCAGAGTTCGGGGTTCTCGACAAAGAAGACGTGCCGCACCACCGTTTCGCCGGCGCCAACGCCGCAATCAAGCCTCAGCCTTTCGTCATTGAGGGACAGGTAGACTGGCAGGCTCGCCGGTCCATCGGCGAAGAGTGTCACGGCCACATGCAGCTCGACGCCGCCTTCCACATAGTGCTGCGACGTCACGATATGTTCGACCCGTGCCGCGTCGAGCCGCTTCAGCAGGATTTTGCCGTAGAGGCCGAAGGGGGCGATGGCGATGTTCCAGTCCCAGCCGAAATGGCATTGCGGCTTGCGCAGCATGTTCCCATTGGCAATCGGCGAGTTTCCCGGATGATAGGGAATGTAAAATGGTTGCCGCGCCTGCCGCTCTCTGCCGGCGGCGATATTGGAATGGAAATGGACGCGGATGGTGTTCTCGCCCGGCCGGAGCGCGCGCGAGACATCCGGCCTGTAGCGGCGGAAGCAATTATCCGCCGTCAACACGGGTACATCATTGACGAAGACGATGGCGACCGTGTCCAGGTACTCGATATCCAGATACCAGCTTGCATCCGCCTCATCGAGAATGAACGTACGCTCGATCATCCAGTCTCTCTCGGCCACCCATTGCACGAGCTTTTCATTGGCGCCGTGATAGGGGTCGGGGATGATGCCTGCGTTCTTCAGTGCGGTGTGGACATCTCCGGGAACGGAAAGCTCAGCGGCATGATCTCCTTCCGCCGAGGTGAGGCGCCAGAGCCCGGCCAGATCGATGACGGTTTCAGGCGAGGAAGAAGAAAACATGATCGAACCCTGGTTGCATCAAACTCAACGAAGAATGGCCGGCATTATGGTGCAGGCTTGTGTCAGAATCTGGGGGGACAGCTGTTCGCAACTCGGTCGCCGAACGTTAATCCGGCTTTGCGATTTCCTCCCTTCGGTAACGTTACCGTAAAACAATCGCCCCGTCATTCCTCTGAACGCATCAAAAACACCTTAAGGTGCCCGAAGTTTCAGGCTACCGTTTTGAACTGTTTCTCCTCATAAGGTTTTATATCAATACGATAGCATATTTTTCTTATCTATATTCTCAGAGAGCGTGTCCGCCATTCCTCGGATGTAAGGCTGTCTATGAGCAGGAAGTGCGAGAATTTTCCCCATGACTGCATCGTTTTAGACGGTTCGGTGGGTGCAATGGGTTCGGCGAGACTTCGAGCGCGGAGCTTTGCCTTTGCAACCGCGCAAAACCTATCTATGATTACTGTTCTCTAAAGCGCGGCGACATGACATGAACGATACTGGCAAATCCGGCAGGGACGACACATCCGCGACGACGGGCGAGCGTCCAACCTTGAAAACGATCGCCTATATGACCGGTCTCGGCATCACCACGGTCTCCCGCGCGCTGAAGGATGCGCCCGACATTGGCGCTGAAACCAAAGAGCGCGTCCGGCTCATCGCCCGCCAGATCGGATACCAGCCAAACCGCGCCGGCGTGCGCCTGCGCACGGGCAAGACCAATGTGATCGCCCTTGTTCTTAGCGTCGATGAAGAGCTGATGGGTTTCACCAGCCAGATGGTGTTCGGCATCACAGAGGTTCTTTCCTCGACGCAATATCATCTCGTCGTTACACCCCACATCCATGCCAAGGATTCCATGGCGCCGATCCGCTACATCCTTGATACTGGCTCGGCGGATGGGGTGATCATCTCGAAGATCGAGCCGAACGATCCGCGCGTCCGGCTCATGACCGAGCGTAATATGCCATTCGTGACGCATGGTCGGTCGGATATGGGCATCGACCACGCCTTTCACGATTTCGACAACGAGACCTACGCCTATGAGGCGGTTGAGCGGCTGGCGCAATGCGGCCGAAAAAGGCTCGCGGTGATCGTTCCGCCGTCGCGCTTTTCGTTCCATGATCATGCCCGCAGGGGCTTCAATCGCGCCATCAGGGATTTCGGTCTGACCGAGTTCTCTTTCGATGCCATCACCAGCGAATCGCCGCTGGAGAAAATCCGCGATTTTGGCCAGAAGCTGATGTTATCCGACGACCGTCCGGATGGTATCGTCTCGATCAGCGGAAGCAGCACCTTCGCGCTGGTGGCCGGTTTCGAGGCCGCGGGTGTGAAGATCGGCGAGGACGTCGATATCGTCTCCAAACAGTCGGCCGAATTCCTGAACTGGATCAAGCCGCAGATCCACACTGTCAATGAAGACATCAAGCTGGCGGGCAGGGAGCTTGCAAAAGCCCTGCTCGCCCGCATCAATGGCGCAATGCCGGAAACGCTTCAGAGCGTTGCCCGGCCGGAATGGTCTTCAATGGCGCCAAAGCCATAGGGCTTGAAGCGCTCCGCTCACCTCTTGCTCCGGAGGCGTCGGGAATGCCTGTCAGGACAGGCAACCCTTCAGTGATGCGGCGATGCCACGCATCAGTTTGAAGTAGAGGTCGGGGCCAGGCTCCAGCGTCGCCGCCTCGGGATCGAGCGTTCCTGATTTTGCCGCAGTGCCCTCGGTGATGACTGAAATCAGCTTCGGCTCGAATTGCGGTTCGGCAAAAACGCAGGTTGCGCCGAGCTGACGGACTTTCTCCTGCATCTGCTTCACACGGTCGGCGCCGGGCAGGGTTTCCGGGCTGACGGTGATCGATCCGACCGTTTTTACGCCGTAGCGGTGCTCGAAATATTGGTAGGCGTCGTGGAAGACGATGAACGGCTTGTGCTTCACCGGCTGAATCGTTTCCTTGAGTTCGGCGTCAAGCGCATCGAGATCATCAATCAGCTTTTTCGTATTGGCCTGATAGGTCGCGGCATTGCCGGCGTCGGAAGCGATCAGCGCGGTTTCGATTTCCTGCGCCATGGCCTTGGCATTGGCGGGGTCCAGCCAGAGATGCGTGTCGTACGCGCCGTGGTCATGATCTTCATGGCCGTCGCCATGGTCGTGCCCATGATCGTGCGCGCCGCCTGCTTCGGCGTGTGCGTCGTGCGCATCGTGGGCTTCGTCGCCATCGTCATGGGCTTCGAAGGGGCCGCCCACGCGGAAAGGCAATTTCTCCAATCCTTTGGCATCTTCCAGTTCCACCACGGTCGCTTTGCTGGCAAGCGCCTCCAGCGGCTTTTCGAGGAATGCCTCCAGCCCGGGCCCGATCCAGAAGACCACATCCGCTTTTTCAAGCTTGCGTGCATTGGACGGCCGCAGATTATAGGTATGGGGAGAGGCCGCCCCATCAACGATCAGCTGTGGCTCCCCGACACGTTTCATGATGGCCGCAACGAGGGAGTGGACCGGCTTGATCGAGACCACGACATCGGGTGCGGCAGTGGCGCCGGAGGCCGCGGCTGCAATGGCCACGGATGCCATGAGCGGGATCAGGAACGATTTCATGCGATGCACTCCACTTGAACCAGTATAGTTATGTTATTACATTTATTGCGTAACTCTATAACGTATGCGATAGCGGTAGGCAATATCGTCGAACGGACAATCCCATGCTTCATTCCGCCTCTATGGGCAACGACATTCTGGTTTCCCTTGCCAATGCCGGCGTGCAGCGCAGCGGCCGCTGGCTGGTACGCGGCGTGGAGTTTTCCGTCAGCAAAGGCGAGATCGTCACGCTGATCGGGCCGAACGGATCCGGCAAATCCACGAGCGCGAAAATGGCGATCGGTGTCGTCAAACCAACCGAGGGGGTGGTTGCCCGCAAGGCTGGTCTTAAAGTGGGCTATGTGCCGCAGAAGCTTTCGGTCGACTGGACAATGCCGCTGTCAGTGCGCCGACTGATGACACTGACAGGGCCGCTCGCCGCCCGCGACATCGATGCCGCCCTGAATGCGACCGGCATCGCGCATCTTGCCAATGCCGAGGTGCAGCATCTGTCCGGTGGGGAGTTCCAGCGGGCGCTTCTAGCGCGCGCCATTGCCCGCAAGCCCGACCTCCTTGTTCTTGACGAACCCGTTCAAGGGGTCGATTTCTCCGGCGAGATCGCGCTTTATGATCTGATAAAAAATATCAGAAATTCAATTAATTGCGGAATTCTGTTAATCTCGCATGATCTGCATGTGGTGATGGCGGAAACCGATACGGTCATCTGCCTCAACGGCCATGTCTGCTGCCGTGGCACGCCACAGGCGGTAAGCCAGAGCCCGGAATATATGCGCCTCTTCGGTGGCGCGGCTGCGAAAGGGCTTGCCATTTACAGTCACCATCATGATCACACCCATTTGCCCGACGGACGGGTGCAACATGCGGATGGCACGGTGACGGACCATTGCCACCCTGAGGACGGGCATCATCACGCGCATGATCCACATCATGACCACGCGCATGATCGTCATGACCAACGGCACCACCACGATGACCATGACGAATGCGGCTGCGGCCATGAACATGGCGACGACGCCCGCGGGAACTCGCGCCAGGGAGAGCGCCATGTTTGACGATTTTTTCGTGCGCGCCATGGTCGCCGGCATCGGTGTTGCGTTGACCGCCGGTCCGCTTGGCTGCTTCGTCGTCTGGCGGCGTATGGCCTATTTCGGGGATACCATGGCCCATTCGGCGCTTCTGGGCGTTGCCCTGTCTCTGCTGCTGCAGCTCAATCTCATTGTCAGCGTGTTTCTGGTCGCGTCGGCCGTGTCGCTTCTTTTGATTTTCCTGCAAAGACGGCAGGCTCTTTCCGCGGACGCGCTGCTGGGCATCCTGTCCCACTCCGCCTTGGCGATCGGTCTTGTCATCGTCGCCTTCATGAGCTGGGTCCGCATCGATCTCGTCTCGTTCCTGTTCGGCGATATTCTCGCCGTCACCCGCAGTGATATCGCACTGATCTGGGGCGGCGGACTGATTGTCATTGTCTCCATGGTGTTCCTGTGGCGGTCGCTGCTTGCCTCTACCGTTAATACGGAGCTGGCGGAAGCCGAGGGGCTGAACCCGGAACGGTCGAAACTGATCTTCACGCTGCTGATGGCGCTCGTTATCGCGATTGCGATGAAGGTTGTCGGCATCATGCTCATCACCTCGCTGCTGATCATTCCGGCCGCGACAGCGCGGCGTTTTTCCAGCACGCCGGAGGTGATGGCGGTGGTGGCCTCGCTGATCGGTGCGGTGGCGGTTGTCGGCGGCCTGTTCGGCTCGCTGACCTATGACACGCCATCCGGGCCATCCATCGTGGTTGCCGCGGTGATCCTGTTCGTTATAAGCCTGTTGCCGGCGCCGGGTTTTTCCCGCTCCGCGGATGAAGGAGGCAAGCCATGAATGCGCAGACCCAGCAGAATCTCACCAAGAACCAGTCGCTGGTCATGAACGCGCTTTCAAATGCGCAACAGCCGCTCAGCGCCTACATGATCCTCGACAAGCTGCGGGATGATGGTTTCCGCGCGCCGCTCCAGGTCTACCGGGCACTGGAAAAACTGGTGGAGTTCGGTCTCGTCCACCGGCTGGAAAGCCTCAACGCTTTTGTCGCCTGCACTCACACGCAGGCGGAGTGCTGCTCGCAACACCATGGAACGGTGGCCTTCGCAATCTGCGAATCCTGCGGGCAGGTGACGGAATTCCACGATCACGAGATCGACCATCGTCTCGAGCGCTGGGTGAAGGATAGCAAATTCAAGGCGGAAAAAACCACGATCGAAATCCGCGGCCTCTGCGCTGCCTGCGCGGCATAACGGCATTTCTAGGGGCGGGCATGTTACCCGCCGTCGATCATTTTTCGATGATCGTCAGATCCCTCGAAAAACGCTTCCAGTTTTCGATATATTTTTCCGCCGAACGACGAAGGCTCGCCACGGCGTCGTCATCCAGCGTGCGGATAGCGCGCGCGGGTGAGCCGACGATCAGGGAGTTATCCGGAAACTCCTTGCCTTCGGTCACCAGCGCGTTGGCGCCGACGAGACAATTGCGGCCAATCTTTGCGCCGTTGAGGATCGTCGCGCCCATGCCGATCAACGAATTATCGCCGATGGTACAGCCATGGACGATGGCATGATGGCCGATGGTGCACATATCGCCGATGGTGGCGGCATAGCCGGGGTCGCTATGCACCATCACACCTTCCTGGATGTTGGTGCCGCGCCCGACGCTGATCGGCTCGTTATCGCCGCGCAGCGTTGCACCAAACCAGATGCCGACGTCCTCACCGAGTATGACGGCGCCGATGACATTGGCATCGGGTGCGATCCAGTAACGATCCGGGGCAGGGGTCTGCGGTACCCGGTCGGCGAGGCGGTAGAGCGGCATGGCGGTGTCCTTCCGTTGCGTTTCTTGCCGATCAGGCGATTTTGACCGAGAGCGTGCCGACGCCATCGACGCCGCACTCGATCCTGTCACCGCGCACGATCGGGCCGACGCCAGCTGGCGTTCCGGTCATGATTACGTCGCCGGCAGCAAGGGTGAACAGCTTGGAAAGCTCGGCAATCACTTCCGGCACTTTCCAGATCATCTGCGCGAGATCGCCCGTCTGCTTACGTTTGCCGTTGACATCGAGCCAGATCGCGCCGGTTGAGGGATGGCCGATTTTTTCTGCGGGAACGATGGCCGAGATCGGAGCGGAATATTCAAAAGCCTTCGCGCCTTCCCAGGAGCGGCCCATCTTCTTCAGCCCGTCCTGAAGATCGCGGCGTGTCATGTCGATGCCGACGGCATAACCCCATACATGGTTCAGCGCCTCGGACGCCGGGATATCCGCGCCGCCGCTCTTCACAACCACGACACACTCCACCTCGTAATGGACATTGGAAGAGAGCGGAGGGTAGGGGAAGTCATTTCCAGCGGGAAGCAGATTGTCCGGGTTCTTCTGGAAATAGAAGGGCGGTTCGCGCGACGGATCATGTCCCATTTCGATGGCGTGGTCGGCGTAGTTGCGGCCAACGCAATAGACCCGCCGCACGGGGAACATCTCCTCCGTGCCTGCGACGGGCAGCAGAACGGGTTTCGGAGCGGGGATGACGGTGGCGGCCATGGGGATTTCCTGTCGTCTCTTGAAGCTGCAAGTCTTGTCCCGCGATTCCGGGGCGATTTCCAGTTCAAAATGACCTCGCCTGCAAAACTGGCTTTTTACGGTCCTTTGTTGTAGAAGCCGGCGCAAAGAGGTTTACCCATGTACAGACAAGCGCTTGCCAGCGGCGAAAAAATCTTTGCCGTTGCACCCATGATCGATTGGACCGATACGAGGTGCAGGTTTCTGCACCGGCAATTGTCGAAGCGCGCCCTGCTGTTCACCGAAATGATCGTCGCCGATGCCATTATCCATGGCCAGCGCGAGCGGTTGCTCGGTTATCACCCGCAGGAACATCCCGTGGCCCTTCAGCTCGGCGGGTCTGACCCCGTCAAGCTTTCCGAGGCGGTGCGAATCGCCAGCGGCTATGCTTACGATGAAATCAATCTCAATGTCGGCTGCCCTTCGGACCGCGTGCAATCGGGTACCTTTGGCGCCTGCCTGATGCGCGAGCCCGACCTCGTTGCAACATGTGTCTCCGCCATGAAGGCGGTCGCTGAGGTGCCAGTCACAGTCAAATGCCGCATTGGCGTTGACGATCAGGAGCCTGAAACGGTGTTGCCCGATTTTCTGGCGCGGGTGGTTGCGGCTGGCGCGGATGCCGTATGGGTTCATGCCCGCAAAGCCTGGCTACAGGGTCTGTCGCCGAAGGAGAACCGCGAGGTTCCGCCGCTCGACTATGAACTCGTCTATCGCATGAAACGGGAAAATCCTGGCGTCTTCATCGGCATCAATGGCGGCATTGCCGATCTTGATCAGGCGGGCGAGCACCTGAAATACATGGACGGCGTGATGCTCGGCCGCGCCGCCTATCACAACACCTCGATCCTTGCCGATGTCGATCACCGCATCTATGGCGGGCAAGCCCGCCCCTATGACTGGATGGCGCTCCGGGACGCGATGATGGCTTACGCTGCTGATTACACCGCCGGGGGTGGACGCCTCAATCACGTCACCCGCCACATGGTCGGCCTGTTTCAGGGGATGCCAGGCGCGCGGCGGTTTCGGCAGATACTCTCCAGCGACGCCACGCGACCGGGAGCCGGGCCTGAGGTGATCGAGGCAGCTTTTGCCGCCATCGATCTTAACCCGGTGAAAGAACTGGCGGGCTGAGAGGGCTCAGACCGCTTTTTGCAGTTCCTGCGCACCAGTGGGCGCATTGACCTTGCCGCCGGTAATGAAGAACGCGAAGACGTCGCGCGGTGTCTTTTCGACCTTCCGCTCGGGCGCTATCAGCGGCAGATCGTCAGGAACGCCGCCTCCCGCGTAGGTCTTGACGCGTTTTGCCCAGTCATTGATCCCCGCTTTCGGATAGCAGGTCTTGATATCGTCCTCGCCCTTCTGTAGGCGGCAATAGACGAAATCGGCCGTGACGTCAGGCAGCATCGGATACTCGTGATGATCGGCGCAGACGACCGCGACCTTGTGTCTGGCGAGAAGCTCGATGAATTCCGGTACCTGGAACGTCTCATTGCGCACCTCGACGACGTGGCGCAGACGAATCCCGTCCTGCTTTTCCGGCAATAGCGCCAGGAATGCGCCGAAATCGTCGGCGTCGAATTTCTTCGTCGGCGCGAATTGCCAGAGGATCGGGCCGAGATGCGATCCAAGTTCCGTCAGACCCTGCGTCAGGAACTTCGTCATGGACTCGCCCGCTTCGGCCAGAACCTTGCGGTTGGTGACGTAGCGGCTGGCTTTCAGTGAAAAGACGAAATCCTCCGGCACCTCGGATGCCCATTTGGCGAAGGTCTCCGGCTTCTGGCTGCTGTAATAGGTGCCGTTGACTTCAATCGCCGTCAACTGCCGGCTTGCGTGCTCCAACTGGCGCTTCTTCGGCAGTTTTTCCGGGTAGAAAGTTCCTTCCCACGGCTCGAAGGTCCAGCCGCCGATACCGGTGCGGATAGTCCCTGACGTCGACATCTGTTGTTCCTCCCAAATTCCGTGCCGCTTCCGCGCCGTTCACCCAATTCTTTCACAGGCCTGCGGCGACGGCGGTGTCTTGACCAATGGATCCCCGCCTCAAAGGCGAGGATGACGGGGCGCCGCTTGGGCACACCCGTCGTTAATCTCCGAAACTACTCCGCGGCTTGCTGTTTTCCAGCCGGCCGCCTCTCCAGAAGCTCTTTCAGGAAGTGACCGGTATAGGAGCGCTCGACCTTGACGATGTCTTCCGGCGTGCCGGTTGCCACCACTTCACCGCCGCCCGTGCCGCCTTCGGGGCCGATATCGATGATCCAGTCGGCCGTCTTGATGACTTCGAGATTGTGTTCGATCACGACCACGGAATTGCCCTGTTCCACCAGCGCATGCAGCATCTCGAGCAGCTTGTTGACGTCGTGGAAGTGCAGGCCGGTCGTCGGCTCGTCGAGTATGTAGAGCGTGCGGCCCGTGGAGCGCTTCGACAGTTCCTTGGCAAGCTTGACGCGCTGCGCTTCGCCGCCGGAAAGCGTATTGGCCTGCTGGCCGACCTTGATGTAACCAAGACCAACATCGAAGAGCGATTGCAGCTTGTCGCGGACGGCCGGCACGGCGGCGAAGAATTCCACGCCTTCTTCAACCGTCATATCCAGAACGTCGGCGATGGATTTGCCCTTGAAGGTGACGTCAAGCGTTTCGCGGTTATAGCGCTTGCCGTGGCAGACATCGCAGGTGACATAGACATCAGGCAGGAAGTGCATTTCGATCTTGATGACACCGTCGCCCTGGCAGGCTTCGCAACGGCCACCCTTGACGTTGAAGGAGAAGCGGCCGGGTGCGTAACCACGCGCCTTCGCTTCCGGCAGGCCCGCAAACCAGTCGCGGATCGGCGTAAAAGCGCCGGTATAGGTGGCGGGGTTCGAGCGTGGGGTCCGGCCAATGGGTGACTGATCGATATCGATCACCTTGTCGATGAATTCGAAACCATCGATACGGTCATGTTCCGCCGGGATTTCGCGCGCACCCATGACTCGACGCGCCGCCGATTTGTAGAGCGTTTCGATCAGGAAGGTGGATTTGCCGCCGCCCGAAACGCCGGTTACGGCGGTAAAGACACCCAAAGGCACCGCAGCAGTGACATTCTTCAGATTATTGCCGCGTGCGCCGACAACCTTGATCTCGCGGCCCTTCTTGGGTTTGCGGCGCTGCGCGGGAACCGCGACGCCGAGTTCGCCGGAGAGATATTTGCCGGTCAGTGATTTCGGGTTGGCCATCACCTCCTGCGGCGTACCTTCGGCGATGACCTGACCGCCGTGGATGCCGGCGGCCGGGCCGATATCGACCACATAGTCCGCCGTCAAAATGGCATCCTCGTCATGTTCGACCACGATCACCGTATTGCCGATATCGCGCAGATGTTTGAGCGTATCGAGCAAGCGGGCATTGTCGCGCTGATGGAGACCGATCGAGGGCTCGTCGAGGACATAGAGAACGCCGGTGAGGCCTGAGCCGATCTGCGATGCAAGACGGATGCGCTGGCTCTCGCCGCCGGAGAGCGTGCCGGAATTGCGCGACAGGCTGAGATAATCCAGCCCGACATCGTTGAGGAAGCGCAGGCGCTCGCGGATTTCCTTGAGGATACGGACGGCGATTTCATTCTGCTTGGCGTTCAGGCTTTCCGGCAGCACCTCGAACCAGTCGCGCGCGGTGCGGATCGACATTTCGGTGACTTCACCGATATGCAGCTTGTTGATCTTGACGGCGAGCGCTTCCGGTTTCAGGCGATATCCGGCGCAGGCCGGGCACGGGGCTGCCGACATGTAACGCTCGATTTCCTCACGCGCCCAGGCGCTGTCGGTCTCTTTCCAGCGACGCTCCAGATTAGGCACGATGCCTTCAAAGTTCTTCACCGTCTTGTAGGAGCGGGCGCCGTCTTGATAATTGAACTCGATCTTGTCATCCGTGCCCTGCAGGATGGCGTGCTGCGCCTCCCTGGAGAGATCGGACCACTTGCTCGACAGCTTGAAGCCGAAAGCTTTACCCAGTGCTTCCAGCGTCTGGTTATAATAGGGCGAGGAAGACTTCGCCCATGGTGCAATCGCGCCGTCGCGCAGCGTACGGGCTGGCTCCGGCACGATCAGGTTTTCATCCACCTTCTGCTGCGAGCCGAGGCCATCGCAGCTGGGGCAGGCGCCGAAGGGATTGTTGAAGGAAAACAGGCGCGGTTCGATTTCCGGTATGGTGAAGCCGGAAACGGGGCATGCGAATTTTTCCGAAAACAGCACGCGCTCGTGGGTCTCATTGAGAGATTTATTGGCGGAACCACCAGCTGCGGTTTCTTCTGCAGGCAGCGGTTTGTCGGCGAATTCGGCGATCGCCAGACCGTCCGCGAGCTTCAAGCAGGTCTCAAGACTGTCGGCAAGACGTGCGGCCATATCCGGGCGCACAACAGCACGGTCAACCACCACGTCGATGTCGTGCTTGTATTTCTTGTCGAGGGCTGGAACGTCGGCGATCTCGTAGAACTGGCCGTCCACCTTGACGCGCTGGAAGCCCTTCTTCATCAGCTCGGCAAGTTCCTTCTTGTACTCGCCCTTGCGGCCGCGCACGATCGGGGCGAGGATATAAAGACGCGTGCCTTCGTCGAAAGCGAGGATGCGGTCGACCATCTGGCTGACCGTCTGGCTTTCGATCGGCAGGCCCGTCACGGGCGAATAGGGCACACCGACGCGCGCAAAGAGCAGGCGCATGTAGTCGTAAATCTCGGTGACCGTACCCACCGTCGAGCGCGGGTTACGCGAGGTGGTCTTCTGCTCGATGGAGATCGCCGGTGACAGACCGTCAATCTGGTCAACGTCGGGCTTCTGCATCATCTCCAGGAACTGGCGCGCATAGGCCGAAAGGCTCTCGACATAACGGCGCTGGCCCTCGGCATAGATGGTATCGAAAGCAAGCGACGACTTGCCCGAGCCGGAAAGGCCGGTCATGACGATCAGCTTGTTGCGTGGCAAATCCAGATCGATGCCCTTGAGGTTATGCTCGCGGGCGCCACGGATGGAAATCGTCTTCAGTTCACTCATGACAAGGCTCGGACAAATAGAAAGCTTGAGGGCGGCGTGTCCTTATGTAGTGACGCAGCCGGATGTGTCGAGGTCTAATCCCAATCGGCCGAAGCTTTTCGGAAAGCTTGACTCGAAATCTGCGATTCAATAGAACAAAAAAGGAACGAATTGCAAGCGACAATCTCCGCTACCGCAGCTTAAGATTATTCGTTGTGGATAGTTCCATGCTTGCGGTGCCCTTTGCGGGCCGTGGCGGCTATTGTGTGGCGAATTTTTTGAAATGCAATTGCCGGTCATGAAGGCTGGCGGACAGGATGACGAGATGGCTGGTAGCGTAAACAAGGTAATTCTGATCGGAAACGTGGGCGCCGATCCCGAAATCCGCCGCACGCAGGATGGCCGCCCGATCGCCAATCTGCGTATTGCTACGTCGGAAACCTGGCGCGACCGCAACAGCGGTGAGCGCAAGGAAAAGACCGAGTGGCACACGGTCGTGGTGTTCAACGAAGGCCTGTGCAAAGTCGTCGAGCAATACGTCAAGAAGGGCGCAAAGCTCTACATCGAAGGTCAGTTGCAGACCCGCAAATGGCAGGACCAGACCGGTAACGACCGTTATTCGACGGAAGTGGTTCTTCAGGGCTTCAACTCGACGCTGACCATGCTCGATGGTCGCGGCGAAGGCAGCGGCCGCAGTGGCGGCGGCGACTTCGGTGGCGGCAACGATTACGGCAGCGGCGGCGGCTCGGGTTACGGCGGCGGTTACGACCAGCAGTCATCTTCTCGCGGCGGTTCTTCCCGCGGCAGCAGCCAGCCTTCGGGCGGCTTCTCCAACGATATGGACGACGACATCCCGTTCTGATCTGACGCCGGATGAATATGTGCATGACAGGAGGCGAGCTTGAGTGACGACACGGTGCAACCGAAACAGCCCGCCACCTGGCGCATTATTCTTGCGTTTTTCCTTGATTTCTGGACGGCGTTTTTTGCGGCGGGATTTCTTGTCGCAACCGTTGCGGGCGGGCGAACACCGGAGGGGTTTTCCCTGAACGGTACGCCTGCTTTTGTCGCCTTTGGCCTGATGATAGCCTATTTCGTTGTGCTGGGACGGTTCTTTGGTGGCACGTTGTGGCAGCGGCTCCTGAAAGCAAGACGCTGACATCCATCTTTGTCGGTCTCTTTTTCGGCGTAAGTGCCTGGTGAGGCCAAACTAAGCCGCCACCTTGTCCGCCAACATCGCGACCATCACATCGGATTGCGACACGATGCCGACCATCTTGCCGCGGGCGTCCGCCACGGGCAGATAGTGCAACCCTTCTTCCGCGAAACGGATGATGGCTTCCTCGATGGGCGTTTCCGGCCGTACGGTTTTCACAGGCGAGGTCATGATGTCCTTCACCGTGTCGTTCGGCGCGCTTGCGCCTGACAGGATGAGGCGCAGGCGCTGGAGGAAGCCGATGGCGGGACGGCCATTTCTCCAGCTGGCCTTTTCCAGGAAGTCCGTCTGGGTGACGATACCGACGATTTCTGCTTTGTCGTTGGTGACCGGCAGCGCCTTGAAGTGGTGGCTGTGCATCAGTCCCTGGGCGTGGCGAAGGCTGTCATCGGGTGCGACGCCGATGACATCCCGTGACATGACGCTCGCACAATCGAGATGCAGCGCGCGGCGGCGGTAGGAGCGCAGTTCGGTCTTGCGCAGGATGGTCTCCAGCGCATCGCGGTCGATATCGAGGACCTCGTCATATTCTTTCAGCACCTCGTCAAGATCGGTTGAGGAAAAGCCGATTTTCTGAATGGGCGTGGGATCCGTGGTGCCGTGCGCCGCTTTGCCAAGCTTGAGACCATGGGGATAGGCGCGGCCGGTCGCATTGTTATAGACGAGCGCCAAAACGAGAAGGATGAGCGAGTTTCCGGCCACCGGCCAGAGCAGAAAACCATAACCGAGACTGTGGACGGCAGGGCCGCCGAGAACGGCGGTGAGAGCGACGGCACCGCTTGGCGGATGCAGGCACCGCAGCGCCATCATGGCAGCGATCGCAAGGCTGATTGCGAGCGCGCTGGCAAGAAATGGATCCGGAACGACCAGGGCCACGCTCACACCAACAAACGCCGAAACGAGGTTACCGCAGAGGATCGACCAGGGCTGCGCCAGCGGGCTCGAGGGCACCGCGAACAGAAGCACGGCAGACGCGCCCATCGGTGCGATCATGGCGGGCAAGGTAGGATCGAAACGCAGGGCGAGGCTTCCCAGAAGGCCGGAGACGAGAATGCCGACGAAGGCGCCTATTGCAGAGCGTAGCCTTTCCCTGTTGCTGACAGGTGCGGCATCCGGGATGAGGCGGCGCAGCATTGAACGCATGAGAAGAACTTTCGAATCCGGAAACGTTACCTGTCTTTAAACGAAGCGACGGCCGGATTTAAAGGCAGGATTTTTCCTCTCCCTGATATCGATGGGAATTATGATGCGCCCATCCCAGTGGGCGACAACTCAGAAAGCAAAGGCGGATTTGATCCCGTCGACCACGAATTGCACCGACAGCGCCGCCAGCAGCACGCCAAGAAGTCGCGTGAGGATCGCGCGTCCCGTATTGCCGAGAAACCGGTCCATGCGTTCGGCGACGATCAGTGCGGCGTAAACGAGGCCCATGGCGAAGGCGAGGATTAGGATGAGTACCACCATCTCGAAGGTCGTGTTCATCGAGCCCGCAAGCAGCACCGTCGCGGAGATGGCGCCCGGTCCGGCGATCAACGGCAGTGCCAGCGGAAAGACCGCAAGATTATGCAGATGATCCTTGGTGATGGCTATTTCGGACGTCTTTTCCTTCCTTTCCTGACGCTTTTCAAAAATCATCTCGAAGGCGATCCAGAACAGCAGAAGGCCGCCGGCGATGCGGAAGGAGCCGAGCGAAATGCCAAGCAGGTTGAGGATCGCAAGCCCGAAGACAGCGAAGACCGCAAGGATGCCGAAAGCGATGATGGAGCCGCGCAACGCTACCTGGCTGCGCTGGCTTCGGTTCATGCCTGTCGTAAGCGCCAGGAAAACGGGGGCGAGGCCCGGCGGATCGAGCGTCACCAGAAGTGTGGTGAGCGCATTGATGAGGGTTTCGCTGCTGGCCATTTTTTCCCCGCTGTCTTGTTTTTATGCCGGACCCTACGCAACTCGCCCGCAGTTTAAAAGGGACGGCCGCGCATTTGGGCGGTGAAATCGTGAAAACCGGCGTTTGTCTTGCAAATGACGCAAAAGCCTGTTCAAAACTTGCCGGGAAATTGGCTTAACCTTCCTGTTTCCGCTATAAAAATCCATCCGATTCTTAACAGAGAATGTGATCCGTTTTGACTGACCAGAGCCCCCCCGGCGGCGGAAAGCTTCCGCCAGGCATTGAACCGATTTCCATCATGGAGGAAATGCAGCGGTCGTATCTCGATTACGCCATGAGCGTCATCGTGTCCCGCGCGCTTCCCGATGTGCGAGACGGCCTGAAGCCGGTTCATCGCCGTATCCTTTACGGCATGTCCGAACTCGGCATCGACTGGAACAAGAAATACGTTAAATGCGCCCGCGTCACCGGTGACGTGATGGGTAAATTCCATCCGCACGGCAATTCGGCGATTTATGATGCGCTGGCGCGTATGGCGCAGGATTGGTCGCTGCGCCTGCCGCTGATCGACGGGCAGGGCAACTTCGGCTCCATCGACGGCGATCCGCCGGCGGCCGAACGTTACACCGAATGCCGTCTCGATAAGGCCGCGCATGCGCTGCTTGATGATCTCGACAAGGAAACGGTCGATTTCCGCGACAACTATGACGGCACGCTGCAGGAGCCCGTGGTCATTCCGGCCAAGTTCCCGAACCTGCTGGTCAACGGGGCAGGCGGCATCGCGGTCGGTATGGCGACGAACATCCCGCCGCACAACCTGTCCGAAGTTATCGACGGCTGTATCGCCCTGATCGACAATCCGGCGATCGAGTTGCCGGAACTGATGCAGATCATTCCTGGCCCGGATTTTCCGACCGGTGCGCTGATCATGGGCCGTTCCGGCATCCGCTCGGCCTACGAGACGGGCCGCGGCTCGGTCATCATGCGTGGCCGCGCCACGATCGAGCCGATGCGCGGCGACCGCGAGCAGATCATCATCACCGAAGTTCCCTATCAGGTGAACAAGGCGTCGATGATCGAAAAAATGGCTGAGCTGGTCAAGGAAAAGCGCATTGAGGGCATTTCCGACCTGCGTGACGAATCCGACCGCCAGGGTTACCGTGTCGTCATCGAACTGAAGCGCGACGCGAATGCGGATGTCATCCTGAACCAGCTTTACCGCTACACGCCGCTGCAGACCTCGTTTGGCTGCAACATGGTGGCACTGAACGGCGGCAAGCCCGAGCAGATGACGCTGCTCGACATGTTGCGTGCTTTTGTCTCCTTCCGCGAAGACGTCGTCAGCCGCCGCACGAAATACCTGCTGCGCAAGGCGCGTGAGCGCGCGCATGTGTTGGTCGGTCTGGCGATTTCCGTCGCCAATATCGATGAGGTTATCCGCGTCATCCGCCATGCTCCCGATCCGGCTTCGGCCCGAGAGGAACTGATGACGCGTCGCTGGCCTGCACAGGATGTGGAAAGCCTGATCCGCCTCATCGATGACCCGCGCCACCGCATCAACGAAGACGGGACTTACAACCTTTCCGAGGAACAGGCGCGCGCCATTCTCGAATTGCGCCTCGCACGTCTTACGGCGCTCGGCCGCGATGAAATCGGCGACGAGCTGAACAAGATCGGGGCTGAGATCAGCGAGTATCTGGAAATCCTGTCATCGCGCCTGCGCATCATGCAGATCGTCAAGGATGAGCTGACCGCCGTTCGTGACGAGTTCGGTACGCCGCGTCGCTCCGAGATCGTCGAAGGCGGTCCTGATATGGACGATGAAGACCTCATCGCCCGCGAAGACATGGTCGTCACCGTTTCGCATCTCGGTTACATCAAGCGCGTGCCGCTGACGACCTATCGTGCACAGCGTCGCGGCGGCAAAGGACGCTCCGGCATGGCAACGCGCGACGAAGATTTCGTCAACCGTCTGTTCGTTGCCAATACCCATACGCCTGTCCTTTTCTTCTCCTCGCGTGGTATCGTCTACAAGGAAAAGGTCTGGCGTCTGCCGATCGGCACACCGCAGTCGAAGGGCAAGGCCCTTATCAACATGCTGCCACTGGAACCTGGCGAGCGCATCACCACCATCATGCCGTTGCCCGAGGACGAAACGACCTGGGAAACGCTCGACGTGATGTTCTCGACGACGCGCGGCACTGTTCGCCGTAACAAGCTCGGTGATTTCGTACAGGTCAACCGCAACGGCAAGATCGCCATGAAGCTGGACGAGGAGGGCGATGAAATCCTCTCCGTCGAAACCTGTACCGATCGTGACGATGTGTTGCTGACGACTGCGCTTGGCCAGTGCATCCGCTTCCCCGTGGACGATGTGCGCGTCTTTGCCGGCCGCAACTCGGTCGGCGTGCGCGGCATCAACATGGCGGAAGGCGACCGGATCATCTCCATGACTATCGTTGGGCACGTTGAAGCGGAACCGTGGGAGCGTGCGGCCTACCTCAAGCGCTCGGCCGCCGAGCGGCGCGCTGCCGGTGTCGATGAGGAAGACATCGCACTTGTTGGCGAGGACGTGACGGAAGAGGGCGAACTCAGCGAAGAGCGCTATCAGGAACTGAAGGCGCGTGAAGAATTCGTGCTGACGGTTTCCGTGAAGGGCTTCGGCAAGCGGTCTTCTTCGTATGATTTCCGCACCTCGGGCCGAGGCGGCAAGGGCATCCGCGCCACCGATACCGCAAAGACCAACGAAATCGGTGAACTCGTTGCCGCCTTCCCGGTGGAAGAGGGCGACCAGATCATGCTGGTCTCGGATGGCGGTCAGCTGATCCGCGTGCCGGTCAACGGCATCCGCATTGCCAGCCGCGCCACCAAGGGCGTGACGATCTTCTCGACCGCCAAGGATGAGAAGGTGGTTTCGGTAGAGCGCATCAACGAGCCCGAGGGCGACGATGAGGTGGAAACCGGTAATGGCGACGATCTAGCCGACACGCCGCCGGATGCACCTGAGGCACCGGAGAGCGAGGCGTAAGCCGCCTCGCCATCCCCTGTAACCGGTCAAGAAAAACCCCGCGGCGCTCAGGCTTCGCGGGGTTTTCGTTGCATGGATTAGACGCGATCTTTCTCAGCGGATCCGGATATGGACTGGAGCACGGCCCGAACGGCTCGCGACATGAAGGTGGATGTTTGCTTCCGGCTGGTTCGAGCGCCACGCACGGGCGCCATGCGACAGAAGCAGCGCCACGAGATCGCGCGTTTTTGCCTTGGAACGATTAAGACCGAGATCGGCGATTCGCATTGCCGCTTCGTGAATGGGATGCAGAACCGAAAGGCTGCCATGCCCGTTGCCAGACGCAATGTCCGAATAATTCTCGTTGACTGCCATCTTGGAAAGCCTCGCTACTCATTACACAATTCGAGGAGACAGGCGATGTCTCGACAATGAAGCACCGCCTGCGGAAACGTCTGTTACTGGAGTGACGCCCAGCAGCTGACGCCTTTCTTTTTCAATGCATTGCATGCATTTACCGCGGCGTTCTGGCCATCGAAGCCGCCGAAACGGGCGCGGTAGATCTGGGAGCCGTCCTTGCTATAGGCGACCGTGAAGGGTTTTGCGGAGCGCAGGGCCGCGCCGCCTTTTTCCTGTGCGTTCTGCAACAGGCCGCGTGCGGAGCTTTCGTCCGGCGATGCGCCGATCTGGATCACCCAGCCCCCCTGGGGCGCCTCTGCCCGTGGTGAGACGGAAGGGGCTGTGGAAGCAGATGCTGCCGTCGATGCGGTGACGATATTGTCGACCTTGGTCGAATTGGTGATCAGATTGCGGTCGGGAGCAGCCGGTGCGCGAACGATCGGGTCCTTGCCCTTCTGCCAGGTGGCGGCTTCCATGGCCTTGACGGCCGGGTTGGAAGCGGAACCAGCAAAGGCGCTAACGGGCGCTTCTTCGTAACGGGTCTGCGGAACCGGGCCCGCATGCGGCAGGCCGGCATCCGTTGCAGCAACGGCCACGGAAGGAACGGCTGCTGCAACTGCAACAGGCTCTTCGACCGGTGCGGAGCGGGTCTGCGCAATGAGGTTGCTGTTGCCGCCGCGCGATGCCTGCGGCAGATAGGTGGCCACAAGCTTGCGCATCGTGGCATCACGGGCGGCACTGGACCGTCCACCAAGCACAA
>NZ_JBQYSN010000083.1:0-22473 GCF_052686535.1 Agrobacterium sp. DKPNP3
AAATCGGGCGAGCGTGGCGAGCGTTCTGGTTTCTCAGGCAAGAGCAAAGGCCCCGGTGGTCCCGGTGGCGGCAAGCCGGGCGGCAAAGGCCCGGGTGGCAAACCTTCTGGAGGCAGGGGAATGACACGTAATGCGGATCGTAGGCGGTGAGTTTCGCGGCCGCACATTGGCCGCGCCGAAATCGAATTCCATTCGTCCGACCATCGACAGGACGAGGGAAAGCCTCTTCAACATTCTGAGCCACGCCTATCCGGAAAGTCTTGACGGCACGCGCGTTCTGGACGTTTTCGCCGGAACGGGTGCGGTTGGGCTGGAGGCGCTGTCGCGCGGCTGTCGCGTGGCGCTGTTCGTCGAGAACGGCGTCGAGGGCAGGGGCCTTCTGTGGGAAAACATCGATGCGCTCGGCCTGCATGGTCGCGCCCGTATCCTGCGGCGTGACGCCACCAAGCTCGGCGGCGTCAACAACATCGAGCCCTTCGATCTTCTTTTCGCCGATCCGCCCTATGGTCACGGCCACGGCGAAAAGGCGTTTGCGGCGGCCCATACCGGCGGTTGGCTGAACCCCGGCGCGCTTGCCATATTGGAAGAGCGCGGCGATGTGGCAGTCAATGTCGATCCGGCGTTCAAGCTGCTCGAAAGCCGCATCTTCGGCGACACGAAAATGCATTTCTATCGCTACGAGCCCTGACGGGACACGCCCCGTCAGTCACGGTCTTGTCTTGTTTGCGCAATAGGCAGAACCCTTACCGTGGTAAACTTCTGGGGTGTTTTGCATGGAGCAGGCTGGCAACGAGGGGATCACGATCGTCAGCGCCGGAGAAGAGGTTCCCGGGCGCGACGGTCAAAAAGGCCATGAGCCGACATTCGGACTGGCGCTCGGCGGCGGCGGCGCGCGCGGCATCTGCCATATCAATGTCGTCGAGGCGCTTGACGAACTCGGCATCCGGCCGGTCGCAATCTCCGGTTCTTCCATCGGGTCCATCATCGGCGCGGGCATGGCTGCCGGCATGTCAGGCCGCGACATTCGCGAGTACACGCTCGAACTCATGGGGCGCAAGGGCTCCGTCGCCAACCGGCTCTGGAGCCTGGGTCCCGCTTCGATGCGCCACGCAGCCCATGGCTTTCGCTTCGGACAGTTCAATCTCGAACTTATTCTTCACGCCTTGATGCCACAGGCGTTGCCGAAGGAGTTCTCCGAACTCGCCGTTCCGCTGAAAGTCATAACAACCGATTATTACGCACAGACCGAAGTGGTGGTCGAAAGCGGTGAGATCATTGAGGCGCTGGCGGCCTCAGCCGCCATTCCGGCGCTGTTCATGCCGGTTCGTATCGACGGTCGCATCATGATCGATGGCGGCATCTTCAATCCGGTCCCCTATGAGCATCTGCTTGACCACGCCGATATCGTGATCGGCGTTGATGTCGTCGGTGGCCCGGAAGGGGATGGAACCACCATGCCCAGCCGATTGGAAAGCCTGTTCGGCGCCAGCCAGTTGATGATGCAGGCGGCGATTGCCCTCAAGCTCAGATTGCGCCCGCCACACATTTTCCTGCGCCCGCCGGTGCACCGCTTCGGCGTGCTGGATTTTTTGAAGTCGGAGGAGGTACTGAATGCTTCGGCCGGCATCAAGGATGATCTGAAACGGCAGATCGAGATGCAGGTGGAGCTGTTTCATCGCGGGCAGGGCGTGGAGGCTTGAATAATCGCTAAGAACGGGCGGGTGCTGCGCGTTTCTTCTCCCCGTTGGGGGGAAGAAACAAGCGGCGTGCTCCCAAATATCGCCGCGAAGTTCACAGCGAAACTTCCGTCTCGCTATCCTGCGCATCCTCGTCTTCCTCCCGCCTTTCCGCCTTGTTCTTCGGTTTCATCAGCGGCTCCGGCTTCACCTCGCGCACAGGCTTGTTGTGCAGCATCTGCCGTCCTGCCGCGAGGCCTTCGACCGCTTGCAGTTCCAGCCGCTGTTCATCGCGTTCACGAATGTCGTCGGCGATGGCGAGCGCCCTTTCGCCGTCCATGTCCAACCCTTCCAGAATGCGCCTGCCGAACAGAAGACCTGATTCCAGCGTCTCGCGGATTTCATATTCAACGCCCTTTTTTCTGAGGTCGAGCGAATGAATGCGGTCATAGGAGCGGGCGTAAAGACGCACGCTTGGAAACTCCGACTGGATCATGTCGATGATGCGGTCGGTCACGTCCTTTTTATGGGTGCAGACCGCCACGAGATCGGCCCGTTCGATCCCCGCGGCGATCAACACGTCCTTGCGGGTGCCATCGCCGAAAAAGATACGGAAGCCGAACCGCGAGGCCTGACGTACGCGGTCGGCCGAACTGTCGATGACGGTCACGTCGCGACCGCCGGCAAGCAGGATCTGTGAAGCAATCTGGCCGAAACGGGAAAAGCCGATCATCAGCACATCCGCGCCCGCGCCATCGAAATCCTCCTCAAGCTTGTCTTCCTCCGCGTCCTCCGCCGTCAGACGCCTGGAAATCACCGCCAGAAGCGGTGTTAGGGCCATGGAAAGCGTGACCACGGCGACAAGGATCGAGGCGGTTGCCTGCGGGAATAAACCCGACGCGGCAGCCGTCGTGAAAAGCACGAAACCGAACTCGCCGCCCTGCGCAAGCAGCAGGGCAATGCGGCTCGACGCATAGCGCGACGAACCGGCGATGCGACATACCCCATAGATCAGCGCGCCCTTGACCGCCATCATGGCAGGCACGGCGATGAGGATGAGGACCAGATGCTCCCAGACGATATGGATATGCAACGACATGCCGACAGCCATGAAGAACAGCGCCAGAAACAGGCCACGAAATGGCTCGATATCGGCTTCCAACTCGTGACGATAGGATGATTCAGACAACATCAGCCCCGCCAGCAGCGCGCCCATGCCCATCGACAGGCCGACCCTTTCCATGATGGCCGCTGCACCGATGACGACAAAAAGGGCCGCCGCAATCATGACCTCGCGTGCGCCGGTGCGGGCGATGATCTGGAACATGGGGGTGAGAAGATACCGCCCGGCAAGGATCATTCCGGCCACCGCGACGACGGAAGCGATGAGATCGGACACCATCGAATCCGTCGGCACATCGGGCCGGTTGGAAAGAATGGTGACGAGCGCCAGCAGCGGCACGATGGCAAGATCCTGAAACAGCAGGATCGAAAAGGAGCGGTTGCCGTGCCGCGTGTTCATGTCGCCGTCATCTTCGAGAATCTGCAGCGCAAAGGCCGTGGAGGAAAGCGCAAGACCGAACCCGGCCACCACGCTTCCGCGCCAGTCGATCAGCCCTGCCCACCACGCGATTGCCGCCAGCGCGCTGCCGGTCACCAGCACCTGCGCCAGCCCCAGCCCCAGAATGTCGCGCCGCATCTGCCAGATGCGCGATGGCTTGAGTTCCAGCCCGATGATGAAGAGCAGGAAAACCACGCCGAGTTCGGAGACGTTGAAGATGTCCTTCGCATCCGTGACCAGATGCAGGAACGGTCCGATGATGATGCCGGCCACGAGATAGCCGAGCACAGTCCCAAGGCCCAGCTTGCGGAAAACAGACGCCGCAATGACCGCACCGGCCAGAAGCAGCAGGGGTTCGGAAAAGAGAGCGTCGTGCTCGGTCATGGTGGCGGACTTTCGAATAAGGCGGCGACAACGCGGTGCTGAAGGAGAAAGCGGCGTTTCGCCCTTGATGCGGGGTTGCTGGCACAATAAATGGAACAGGAATGAAAGGCCAACTCATGTCCTCAGAAATAGATTCTTCCAAACTTCTCGATCGCGCCAGCGAACTTGTAGACCTCGCCCGCGCCGCCGGCGCCGATGAGGCCGATGCAGTTGTCGTCCGCTCCCGCTCGCAATCGGTCGGCGTGCGGCTGGGCAAGGTGGAAAGCACCGAATCCTCCGAAAGCGACGATTTTTCGCTGCGTGTTTTCGTTGGACGCCGGGTGGCCAGCGTTTCGGCCAATCCGGGCTTTGACCTGAAAACGTTGGCCGAGCGGGCTGTCGCCATGGCGAAGGTTTCGCCGGAAGACCCCTTTGCCTGTCTTGCGGACAAGGAACGGCTGGCGACATCCTATGACGATCTCCAGCTTTTCGACGCGACGGACGTTTCGGCGGATCAGCTTCGGGAAGCGGCCCTTGCTGCGGAAGAGGCGGCCCTCTCGGTCAAGGGCGTCAGCAATTCTTCGGGCGCGGGTGCATCGAGCGGTATGGGCGGTCTCGTACTCGTCACCTCGCATGGCTTTGCCGGCAGCTACATGGGCAGCCGCTTCAGCCGTTCGGTCAGCGTCATCGCTGGCGAAGGCACAAAGATGGAGCGCGACTACGATTTCGACAGTCGCCTTTATTACGCCGATCTCGATGCAGCCGAAGAGATCGGCCGCCGCGCCGGTGAAAAAGTCGTGCGTCGCGTCGGCCCGCGGCAGGTCGATACCGGCAGCAACATCACGGTGGTCTTCGATCCGCGGATCGCGCGCGGTTTTGTCGGCGCAATCGCCGGTGCCATCAACGGCGCTTCGGTTGCCCGCAAGACCAGCTTCCTGCGCGACAAGATGGGCCAGCAGGTGCTGAAAAAAGGTCTTTATCTCACCGACGATCCTCAGATCGTACGTGGTCCTTCATCCCGTCCTTTCGACGGCGAAGGTGTGCGCGGCGAAAAAATGACGATGATCGAGGACGGCGTTTTGAAGCACTGGTTTCTCTCCACCTCGACCGCGCGCGAACTCGGCCTTGAAACAAACGGTCGCGGCGTGCGCGGCGGCACATCGGTCTCGCCCGCCTCGACCAATCTCGCGCTCGAACCGGGCGACTTGTCGCCGGAGGATTTGCTGAGCCAGGTCGGATCGGGCTTTTACGTCACAGAACTCATTGGCCACGGCGCCAATATGATCACCGGCGAATATAGCTGCGGCGCAAGCGGCTTCTGGATCGAGAATGGCGAAAAGACCTTCCCGGTCTCCGAAGTCACCATCGCCTCCAACCTGAAGGACATGTTCATGCGGGTCACGCCGGCCAATGATATCGACCGCAAATATGGCGTAGCGGCCCCGACGCTTGCCATTGAAGGCATGACGATCGCGGGCAAGTGACGCGGCCTGCGGGTTGTTTTCGCCGGCACTTTATGTGCAAGTGCGAAGGGAAAAACGGGCGCGCCGTTTGAGGCGCGCGGAAAAGACGGCAAGATGAACACTATGGCTGAGGCCCGCTGGGCCTCCGATCTGAGATTGGTGCTTGAAGCCGCCCGCAAGGCGGGCGAGACGGCGCTGGGTTTTTTCCGTAAGGACCCCGAGGTTTGGTGGAAGAATGGCGGGCTTTCGCCCGTCAGCGCAGCGGATTATGCCGCCAATGAGATTCTGGAAACCATTCTGCGCGCCGCCCGGCCTGAATACGGCTGGCTTTCCGAAGAGACGGATGACGATACGGACAGGCTGGCGCGTACGACGGTCTTCGTCGTCGATCCCATTGATGGCACACGCGCCTTCATTAACGGCAGGGATACGTGGTGCATCAGCGTTGCCGTGGTGCATGAAGGGCGACCGGTGGTGGGCGTGCTCGTCGCACCGGCTCTGTCGGAGGAGTTCGCCGCGATAGAAGGCGGTTTGGCGATGAAAAACGGCAGCCCCATCACCGCGAGCCTTGGCAATGCCGGCCCGTTTCACCTCGCCGCCGCCGCAGAAACGATCACGCGGCTGCCGGAAGCGATGCGCAATAACGTCGAGCGCGTCCCGCATGTGCCTTCACTGGCCTACCGACTGGCCATGGTGGCGGATGGCCGCATCGACGGAACGCTGGTCCTGCCGAACTCGCACGAGTGGGATCTGGCCGCCGCCGATCTGATCCTCGAACGCGCCGGCGGCCAGCTTGCGGGGCTCGATGGCAAACCTCTGATGTATAATCGCCGCCAGGTGAACCACCCCGCCTTGTGCGCCGCAGCAAATTATGCGCTGCCAGCACTTTTGAAAGCGTTTTCACATCCGTCTGACGGTTGACGTTTGGCGGGAAATCCCGCAGATGAAGGCCTCTCTCAGAATTCAAGAAAGAGATAAAGATATGACGGAAACTGGCAAACCGAAACAGCTGCTGCACCTCGTTTTCGGCGGCGAACTGGAAAACCTTCAGGATGTTCAGTTCCGGGATTTGAATGCGCTCGACATCGTCGGCATCTATCCGGATTACGCTTCGGCGCTGACCGCCTGGAAGTCCAAGGCGCAGATGACCGTCGATAACGCCCATATGCGTTATTTTATCGTGCACATGCACCGTCTTCTCAATCCCGACGATAAAATTTGAGTCCTTTTGCCCTTGCGTTGTAATACTATTGGGTGAAGGCGGGCCTACCCGTGATTCCTGCTTGAGACGGCAGGACACGGTATTGCGACACGAGAAAATGTGATCGCGCTTTCGTTTCCGATGACAAAAAATGACGCAATTTGAGAAGAAGTAGGCGGCGATAACAACAGCACAGGGGCAGGGCATTGCGCGGAATGATCAAGGACAGAATGTCATGAGCAGCCGTATCGCACGTTTCGCTCTCTCCGGTTACCGTATTGCCGGTATCGCCGCTTACCCATTCGCCAAACCCTATCTTTCCTATCGTGCCGCCAAGGGCAAGGAAGACAAGCGCCGCCGGCTGGAGCGTTTCGGTTACGCCAGCGCCGAGCGCCCGCGCGGACCGCTCGTCTGGTTCCACGCCGCAAGTGTCGGCGAAACGCTCGCTCTCATCCCGCTGATCCGCGAAATCCGCAAGCGCGATATTTTCGTTCTCCTCACCACGGGCACGGTGACGTCGGCGGAACTTACACGAACCCGGCTGGGGGACGATGTGATCCACCAATATGTGCCGCTCGATATCAAGATTGCCGTCAACCGTTTCCTGACCTACTGGGCACCCGATGCTGCCATCACGGCTGAGTCCGAAATCTGGCCGGTGACGATGATGGAACTGGAGCGTCGCCACATTCCGCAGATCCGTGTGAACGCGCGTCTCTCGGACCGGTCCTTCGACCGCTGGAACAACCGTCACGATATTGCTGAATCGCTGTTTTCCAAGTTGGCGCTCGTGGTGGCGCAATCCGATCTCGATGCCGAACGTTTCCGCGATCTCGGCTCCTGGCCGGTGGTGATTTCGGGAAACCTTAAGGGCGACACGGACCCGCCGCCCTGCGATGACGCGCTTCTGGAGACCTATCGAAAACAGATCGGTAGTCGCAAGACATGGGCGGCGATCTCGACCTTTGACGGCGAGGAGAAGGCGGCGGCCACCGTGCATGCGGCTATCAAGTCCCGAAACGGCCAGTTGACCATCATCGTGCCACGCCATCCCGAGCGTGGCGATGAGGTGGAAGCGATGTTGAAGGCGATGAACCTGTCGGTCGCCCGCCGCAGCCGGAATGACGCCATCACCCCTGAAACCGATGTTTTCCTTGGCGATTCCATCGGCGAAATGGGGCTCTACCTGCGTTTGACCGAACTTGCCTTTGTCGGCCGCTCCCTGACGGCGGAGGGCGGGCAGAACCCGCTGGAGCCAGCCATGCTCGGCTGTGCCGTTCTTTCCGGCGCGCATGTTCAGAATTTCCGCGAGGCCTATCAGAAGCTCATCCGGGCCGGTGGCGCGCGCATCATCCGGGATGTCGAAATGCTGGCCAAGGCGGTGCATTACCTGCTGGTCAACGACAATGAGCGTTACAAGATGATCGATGCTGGCAACCGCGTCATTCAGGATATGCGCGGTGCGCTTTCCCTGACCGTCAAGGCTCTTGAGCCCTATATCAATCCGCTGACGGTCTCGGCCAAGTTGCAGCCACGGAGTGCCATCGGTTCATGGTAGCGGATATCCAACTTGACCCGGCACAATCGATTGCCGCTGTGCTCTTCGACAAGGACGGCACACTTCTAGGTTATGATGCGAGCTGGGGTCCGGTGAACCGGGAACTGGCGGCGATTGCAGCCAGGGGCGATCCCGCGTTAGCCGACAGGCTTCTTGTCGCCTGCGGCATGGACCCCGTGACCGGCCATGTCGTGCCTGACAGCCTGCTCGCCGCCGGCAATACGGCGGAAATCGCCGCCGGTCTCGTTGCCGCCGGCTCGCCTTGCGATGTCTTGGAACTGACGGCTCGTCTCGACCGGTTGTTCACGGAGGCGGCGGATAAATCGGTGCCCGTCACCGATCTCAAGGCGTTTTTTGCAAGGCTGAAGGCGCGAGGTTATAAGCTCGGCATCGCCTCCAGCGACAATGAAAATTCCATTCGTCAGACCGCCATTCGCTTTGGTTTTGAAAGCGATATCGATTTCGTGGCGGGTTATGACAGCGGTTACGGCACAAAGCCGCAGCCCGGCATGGTCCTCGGCTTCTGTAAGGCGATCGGTATCGCTCCCGACCGCGTGGCCGTTGTCGGCGACAATAACCACGATCTCCATATGGCAAAAAACGCCGGCGCGGGTCTCAGGGTCGCTGTTCTCACCGGCACCGGCTCGCGCGAAAGCCTGGGGGCGGATGCCCATTATTGTTTCGATGACATCACCGGGCTTGAAGCCCTGCTGCCGGAACGGGCTGTTTAAGGCGGGAACCGCCCATCTCTTCCGCCATTCCGGCCTCGAGGCGGAATCCAGCCAGCCCAAGTCTTTGGGCTGAAAAGACTCTTCTCGCCGCGCAGACGCGTCCGGATGGATTGCGGCTCAGGGCCGGAATGACGGAGAGCTTTTTGCAATTTACGGTTTTTTCTGGCAAACAACCTCCCAGACGTGGAATGGCGAATGGAATGCCGTGGGCGATGCGGCCGGGAGCGGGAATAGATGGTTTCTGAAGCGCCGCCCTTTTGGTGGCAGAAAGCAGGCTGGCAGGCATGGCTCCTGTCACCTTTTTCGCTTCTTTATGGCAAGGTCGCCGGCCGGCGCATGCGGACGGCAAAACGGGCAAGCGTTCCCGTCCCGGTCATCTGCATCGGCAATTTCACGGTTGGCGGGGCGGGGAAAACGCCGACGGCGGTCACCGTGGCGCGGGCCGCGCTCGCGAGGGGAATGAAGCCCGGTTTCCTGAGCCGCGGTTATGGCGGCACGCTTGATGTGACCACGCTTGTCGATGCGCAGCACCACCGCGCCGCCGATGTCGGCGATGAGCCGCTTCTTCTCGCGCGCGAGGCCGTGACGGTCATCTCGCGCAGACGCGTGGAAGGTGCCCGCAGGCTTGTGAAGGAAGGCGTCGATCTTATCATCATGGACGATGGTTTCCAAAGTGCACGGCTCACGCTCGATTATGCGCTTTTGGTGATCGATACGGTGCGCGGCATAGGCAATGGCCATCTTGTGCCGGGCGGTCCGGTGAGAGCGCCGCTTGCCGAGCAGATGCGGCAGATGACCGGACTGCTCAAAGTGGGCAAGGGCCATGCCGCCGATCCGCTGGTGCGGCAGGCGGCAAAGGCCGCCAAACCCGTTTTTGTGGCCGCAATTACGCCGCAGGAGCCGGAAGATTTCCGGGGCAAGCGCGTGTTGGCTTTTGCCGGTATTGCCGATCCCGGCAAATTCTATCGAACGGTCGAGGCGCTCGGCGGGGAGATCGTGCAGAGCCGCTCCTTCCCCGATCATCATCATTTCAGCGACGATGAAATTGACGATCTTCTGAAGGATTCCGAAAAACAGCATTTGCAGCTGATCACGACCGCAAAGGATGCGGTGCGGCTGCGCGGACACCACGGCCGGGCCGAGGAGCTTCTGTGGAACAGCCAGGTGATCGAAATCGACATGGTGTTCGATGATCCCCATGCGGCTGGCACGATCATCGAAACGGCGGTGGCACATTGTCGCGCCCGGCTGCTGCGGGAAAATGCGCGGACGTCGTTTTAAGAGATTGTCGAAGGTCCGGAAACCGCTTCTGCGTCGTGCTCGGCCTGTCCCGAGCATCTGCACCCTATCGATTTATACGACATAGGCAGCTCTTCGGCATACGGCCGGGGATGAAGTCAAGTGAGGGTGCCAGCCGCCTTTGAAACTGCAGCTGAGAACGCCGCTTTGAAGACGGAAACGCGTCAGCACGCCTGTTTCGGCCTATGCCGGAAGACCCCGGTCTTTCTTTTCAGCCTCCAGCGAAGCCGCCGCATCCAGATATGCCTCCTGCCGGGCGACGCTCCAGTAGCGCAGCTCGTCGAGCGGGATGGTTTTGCCTGTCACGGCGCAGATGACATGCGAGCCGGTCTGGACGATGCGGAAGTCACCGTCGAGATATTCGATGACGGCAGGGCGGTTTCCGCCTCCTTCAAATTTGTTCATCCGTTTTCGTCTCCTGCTCTGTCCTGTCAGGGCACCCAGTCCGAAACGGCGCAGCGTTCTCCTGAACAATCCGGATGCTCCAATATCTGAATTTATATAGGCCGGGGCGGCTCAAGGCCAGCCCTGACGCCCTTGCATTTGAGAAGGCGTCAGCTTCGACCGAAGAGCCGTTCTATATCGGAAAGTTTCAATTCGATATAGGTCGGCCGGCCATGATTGCACTGGCCGGAACCCGGCGTGTTTTCCATTTGCCGCAGCAGGGCGTTCATCTCTTCCGGCCGCATGCGCCGGCCGGAGCGGACGGAGCCGTGGCAGGCCATGGTGGCCGCGACATATTCCAACTTGTTCGCAAGCGTGGAAGCGGCATCCCATTCGGCGATCTCATCGGCAAGCTGGCGCACCAGCCCTTGCACATTGACCTCTCCCAGCATGGCGGGCGTTTCCCTGACAGCAACTGCGCCCGGCCCGAAACGTTCGATGACGAGGCCCAGTGCATCGAAACCGGCCGCATGCTCCATCAGCCGGTCGCAATCTTCCTCGGGCAGGTCGATGATTTCTGGAATGAGCAACACCTGGGAAGCCGGTCGTTTCGCGTGCAGCGCCGTGCGCATCTGCTCGAACACAAGCCGCTCGTGGGCGGCGTGCTGATCGACGATGACAAGGCCGCTCTCCGTCTGCGCGATGATGTAGTTTTCGTGCAGCTGCGCCCGCGCGGCCCCAAGCGGGTAGCGCGCCGGCTCGGGCGCTGTGGCCGCAGCCTCGTACATTTCCCGTGGCTCCGCCCGCGCGGTGGGCATGGTCATGTCGTAAAAGCGCGACTGGCCCGCTTCCGCAAACTGCATGTTGCCGGAAACGGGAAGCGGCCTTGAGGGCGATGTGGTCGCGGACCATGATGTGGTTGCGGCCATGGCGGGGGAGGGTCGCAGGCCCGAGGGACTGTAGCCCGGGCGGAAGGCATTCATCATCTGGCTCGCACCCGTCGTTGCAGCCCTGTCGCCATCGCGCGTCAGCGCCTGGCGGATCGCGCCGACGATCAGCCCCCGTATGAGGCCGGGATCGCGAAACCGCACGTCAGATTTCGCCGGATGCACGTTCACATCCACAAAAGCGGGATCGAGCGTGATCGACAGCACCGCGACCGGGTAGCGCCCATGCGGCACGGTTTCGGCGTAGGCGCCGCGAATGGCGGATAAAAGCAGCTTGTCCTGAACCGGGCGTCCGTTGACAAAGACATATTGATGCGCGGAGTTGCCGCGGTTGAACGTGGGAACGCCGGCATAACCGGTCAACGTCACATCCTCACGGCCCGCATCGATTTCAATCGCATTATCCTTGAAGTCGGCACCGAGAATCTGCGCCATGCGGGCGAGGTGGTCGTCTCCCGTCGAGGGGATTTCGAGCGTCGACCGATCCGTACCTGACAGCACGAAACGGATATGCGGGAAGGCGATCGCCATGCGCTTGACGACTTCCGTGATGGCCGCGGCCTCGGCGCGTTCCGTCTTCAGGAATTTCAGCCGGGCAGGGGTGGCGAAAAACAGATCGCGCACCTCAACGATGGTGCCTGCATTGGAGGCGGCCGGCCGCACATCCGAAACCTTGCCCCCGGTAACCGAAATCACCGAGCCCTGCTGCGCACCCTGCTGCCGGCTCGTGATCGTCAGCTTGGCGACCGAACCGATGGAGGGCAGGGCCTCGCCACGAAAACCGAGGGTGCGGATATCGTCGAGATTGTCGGATATTTTCGAGGTGCAGTGCCGCCTGACCGCAAGCTCCAGATCGGCCGGCGACATGCCACAGCCATTGTCGGTGATCCGCACGAGGCCCTTGCCGCCGCCAGCCGTTGCAATCTCGATGCGGGTGGCGCCCGCGTCAATAGCGTTTTCGACGAGTTCCTTCGTGGCGCTGGACGGTCTTTCGATGACCTCTCCGGCGGCAATCTGGTTGATGAGAGTTTCTGAGAGCTGCTTGATGGCCATGATCATCATTTTCGCGGATTCGCCACAGCTTCGAAAGGGGAAAACCGGACCGGGACAGGTTTTCACCTGTTTTGCAGCATCTCATTCTTATAGTCGGGAGGGCTTAAGCGTTAATCCGCCTTTAATCGGCCTCGATTATGGTGAGCCGGCTTGAAATGACCGCAGGAACGGGGCCGCCTTCATTTGGCGGTGTGTGACGTCGACTTTGGGTGAGCGTCATCTTCCCCTCAAGACTGCTTCAAGTGGCAAACCCTGATGTCCTCTTTTTCGTTTCATCCCGGCAATCGCTCCTGGCGATTCCTCCAGAAACATAGGCCTGACCCCTGAAAAACAGGCGGGAGTTTGCAGTTGAGTGATTTGGCGTCCTCTGGCGCGGGCGTTCATACGTTGATGCTTGATGCCCTTTGCGACGCGCTTGGCGCGGCGGTCGTCGTTTGCGACCGCAATGATCACATCCTGTTTGCCAGCCGGAAGCTTCTCAGTTTCTTTCCGCTCGAAGAGGCCGTCATCGGTCCGGGCGCACGTCTGCGCGACTATCTGAACGCCCTTTACGATTGTTATCTCGTGGAGGCCGACAGCCTCCACGCCAATGCCCGCCAGCTGGGACGTGAGGAGTGGATCGGCGAACGACTGGCGCTGCACTGGAAAGAACGGTCGGAAAAGACGGAACGGCTGAAGGGGGAGCGGTTCTTACGCTTCGTCATGAACCGCCTGCCATCCGGCCTTGGCATTAGCGTTATCGCCGATATTTCCGAGCAGAAGAAGCGGGAGGAGCAGTGGCGCATCGATCTCGAGCGCGTCCAGCTGATCGAAGACATCCTCGATAACCTGCCTTTTCCCGTCTTCGTCAAGGATCGTAATCTCGCCTATGCCGCCGTTAACAAATCCGCCTGTGCGCTGGTGGAGACGAGCGCGGAGAGCATTCTCGGCCGCACGGTTTTCGATCTTCACTCGCGCAAGGTTGCCCGCCGGATCGACGCAGCGGATCGCAAGGTGCTGGATAGCGGCATCCCGGCGCTGATCCCTGAAAGGGTGCGGCGCCTGAACGGCGAAGAAGTCCTGGCCATTACCCGCAAGCACCGTGTGGGCCGGGCCGGCCGGTATTTCCTCGTCACGACCATGGAGGATGTGACCGCTCTCGCGACGGTCGATGAGACCGGTACACCCATCATCCCGTCGCTGGAACATGTCCCCTTTGTGTCGTCCGTTTACGGCAAGGACGGCGATGTCGACAGCCGAAGCGAGCTTTTAAAGAGCAAGGCTGTCCTGATCGTCTCTGAAAGCGTGGGCTTTGCCGAAGAGGCCGGACGGCAGCTCGCTGCGGGCGGCATGGATCACGCGGCGGTGAGAAGCGAGGATGAGCAACGCGCCTTTATCGATGTTGCGGCCTCTGCCGGTGTCACCATCGATGTGGTCGTCGTTGACGCTCAGATGAGTGTCGCGTGCCTCGATATCGCTGAAGCGCATGGTCTGTCCGTCGTCACGATCGAGCAGGAAGACATCGACGCTTCTCTCCTGCGTGACCTCGCCGCGGCTTTCAAGGCCCTGCCGAAAACGAAGGACGCCGAACAGGATTGGGAGATCACGACCGACGACCTTCCCGACTTTGCAGGCACAGGTCGGGTGGGCGACGTTCTTCTCGTTGAGGACAACAGGGTCAACCAGATCGTTTTTTCCCAGATCCTGGAAGGCCTCGGGCTCTCCTGGCGGCTGGCGACCACGGGGGAAGAGGCCCTGCGGCTTTTTGCAGAACAACCGCCATCCATCGTGCTGCTGGACACGACGCTAGCCGATATCGACGGCTTTGAAGCTGCCCGGCGGATGCGCGGGCTGGGCGGCGACAGGCATATTCCCATCGTTGGCGTCATCACCCACGCCTTCGACGGAGACCTCGATAAATGTCTCGACGCGGGCATGGACGACATGCTGCTGAAACCCGTGAGCCCGGACATGGTTGAAGCCATTTTCCTGAAGCTGATCGGCGAGGACGCCCTGCGGCTGCACGCCTGAGAATTCCGTCCTCTCAAGGCTATGGCTTTTTTAATACTTGCCCTGCATTGTGTGCGCGTCGACACAGGATTCACGAGATGCAGGAATGAAACGGGCAGAGCCGCAGGCGTTGCAGGTCAGCCAGAATGAGCTGCAGGCCATGGCCTATAGCGATCCGCTGACGGGGCTCGGCAATCGCTACCGCCTGCGGGACAAGATCCGCATGCTTGCGAGCGAACGGTCCAGCGATCCTGCGCCCTTTACGGTCGGTATTGCCAATATCGACGGTTTCAAACCCATCAACGATCTTTTCGGCGTTCAGGCGGGCGATGAAATCCTTTGCCAGGTGGCGCACCGGCTAAAGGCCTGCATTCCCGATGGTGCCATCGTAACGCGCCATGACGGCGACGAGTTTGCCTTCGTGCTGCCGCTGGTTTTCGAGCGCACTGGCGCGGAGCGCATCGGCAACATGATCAAGGACGTGCTGTCGGCCCCTTACGATCTGGGTGACCGCAATGTCCGCCTGTCATCGTCTTTCGGTTTTGCCATCTATCCCTTCGCCGGCGATGAATTCGAGGATCTGCTGAAAAGCGCCGAGACCGCGCTCTACCGCTCGAAACGGCGCGGCCGTGGCCAGATCACCGTCTATTCGCGGGAAATCGCGCAGGAAATGAAGCGTGCCACGCAGCTGGAGCAGGCGCTCAGAAACGCTATCATCACCGATGCCATCGACGTGCATTTCCAGCCCATCGTCCGGCTGGAAGAAGCGAAGGTCATCGGGTTCGAGGCGCTCGCCCGCTGGAACGATCCGGACCTCGGTTTCGTATCGCCTGCCGTTTTCGTTCCGCTCGCCGAAGAACGCGGTTTCATCGATGCGCTTTCCGAGACGCTGCTCAGGAAGGCGGCCGAAGCGGCGCTGTTCTGGCCGCGTGAGCTTTTTCTCTCCTTCAACCTGTCTTCTGCGCAGTTGATGGACCCCAGCACGTCGGACAATATCCTGTCCATTCTCGCGCGTGTCGGGCTCGATCCGCACCGGCTGGAGCTGGAAATCACCGAAACGGCCGTCATGACCTCGGCCGATACCGCCCAGCGCATCATCAGCGAGCTACAGGGGGCGGGCGTGCGCATCTCGCTCGACGATTTCGGCACCGGCCAGTCGAGTCTTGGCCGGCTGCGTGACTTTACCTTCGACAAGGTCAAGATCGACCGCGCCTTCGTGTCCCGCATCAGCAGTGACCGTCCTTCCGAACATATCATCAAGGCCATCGTTGCGATGTGCGAAGGGCTTGATCTCGAAGTGGTGGCGGAAGGGATAGAAGAGCGGGCGGAAGAGGAAAAACTGCGCGCGCTTGGCTGCGCTATGGGGCAGGGCTATTTTTACGGTCGCCCTGCCGATGCCGCTGCCACCCAGCGATACCTGCACGAAAACTATCGGGAGATATTATCGGATATCTCCTGAGATGGTTTGTATCCGGCATTCGCTGGGATGCGCAATGCCCGATCTTCCCTCAGAGTTTGTAGAGCGGCTCGAACCTGCCCTTGACGTCGACACCGAGTTCGAAGGTCAAGCCGTGCTGCGGATTTTCGGCAATCGCGTCCTCATCGAGATTCTCACGCGCTGATGTGACGAGCAGGCGCGAGGCATTGGGGCCGATGAAGGCGGGGCAGGTGGTCTGTCCGGCAGGCACTTCATATCGGGCAATATGGTTGCCGTTGGCATCATAGCGATCGACCGCGCCTTCGCCCCAGCGTGCATTCCAGATGTGCCCCTCGGCATCGCAGACTGATCCGTCGACGCCACCATCGGCTTCGCTGGAATCGTTAAAGAGCTCCGCCTTGCCGGTCGGCAGACCGGTCGCGGCATCGAGCGGAACGCGCATCAGCCTGTTGACGTCGGTATCGACGAAATAACCCGTCGCGCCATCAGGCGAGAAGCAGATCGAATTCGGAATGCTGATATCCGAAAACAGCGTTGTCACCGTGCCTTTGGCGACATGATAGATGCTGCCGGCGCCGGTCTCCGCCTTGCGGCCCATGGTGCCGATCCAGAGTGCGCCGGAGGGGTGGACGCGTCCATCATTGGAGCGGTTGCCGGGCATGTCGCTTTCAAGTTCTGCATGCAGGCTCAGCACGCCTGTTGCCGTATCCCGCAGGAACAGGCCATCATCGGAGGCGATCAGTTGCTTGCTGTCGCTCACCTTCGCAAGCGCGCTTCCCATGAAGGGCAGCGTGTGCACGGTCTTGCGGCCGGAGGCGAAGTGCAACTCATGCAGTTCGCGGCCTATAATGTTGAACCACCAGGCGGTCCCCGTCGCCGGATCGAAGGTCGGCCCCTCGCCGAGCAGCATGGGGGTATCGTCAAGAACACGTCCGGTAAACGGAAAAACTGTTGCCACGCTGTTATCCTCCAATGGCTGCATCATAGGCTGACAGGGTGACGGTTGCGCGTTCACGCACGTCGGCAGCCGTCATGCCGGGCTTGTAAAGGCTGGTGCCGAGCCCGAAGGCAGTAATGCCGGCCGACGTGTATTCCGAAAAATTCCTGTCGGAAACGCCGCCGACAGCGGCAATCACCAGATCCTTGGGCAGGATGGTCCTGATCGCGTTGATACCCGCTGGGCCGATGATGCTGGCGGGGAAAAATTTGAGCCCGGTGGCACCTGCCTTCGCGGCCACCAGCGCTTCAGTTGGGGTGAGAACACCCGGCATCGTCACCATTCCCTTTTCACGCGCTGCGGTAATGACCTCAGCATCGGCATTGGGGCTTACCATAAGCTTGCCGCCGGCGGCGTCGAGAGAAGCGACGTCGTCGACGCTGAGGACCGTGCCAGCCCCGATCAGGCAATCCGCCGGCGCCATCTTTGCGGCGATTTCGATGGACTGGAAGGGGTCGGGTGAGTTGAGAGGGATCTCGATGGCGCGGAAGCCGGTCTCGATCAGCGCGCCGACGACGCCTTCGGTTTCCTCGGGTTTCAGGCCGCGCAGAATGGCGATCAGCGGATATTTGATGGACGGAAAGGGAATACGCATGGTCGGTCTTTCTTCTTATGGCCAGATGGCACTGGCAGCGGCCAGCAATCCGCGCCGCACGGCGTCGTCGGCGTCAATGACCGTATAGTGGATATCAAGCGCGGTGAAGGCGGCTTCGTAAAGCGCGCCAAGCGCACCGGAACCGATCAGAACCACCGGCGTGTCTCGTGTTGCAGCCGAATGAGCGCCAGCGATTTCCAGTCCGATCATGATACCGGAGAGCTTGGCTTTGGCGTCCGTGGCGGTGAGGCCGTGCAGCAATTGGCCGGAGCGCAGGGTGAAAAGGCGATTGGTCGCAAGCTGCGGCGTGGCGTAGATGTCGCGGACCGCTGCCGTGAAGGCGGCATGCTCGCCGGTAAAGGCGCCGGCGTCTGCCACCGCATGGGAAAGGATGGTCTGCTTCGAAATGACGTCGAAGAGTTCGCCGGTCATGAAGGTGGCAAATTCCGTCACGCCGCCATCCCGGACGGTAACCCATTTCGAATGGGTGCCCGGCATGCAGACCAGCGCTTCACCCGCCCCGGAGGAGGCGAGGGCGCCGAGCAATTGCGTTTCCTCGCCGCGCATCACGTCGGGCGCATCTTTATCCCGTTGCGCCAGCCCCGGCAGAATGCGAACATCCCGCACCTGCTCAGGGACGCGAACCGCGCCATCAAGCACCCGCGAAAGCGATGCCGGCACGTCGATATAGCCCGCTTCAACCCAGCCCTGTCGCGCGCCCGCCATGCCGCAGACAAGAACCGGCAAGCCTTCAGGCGCGCCAATGGCGTCAAGATGCGATTGCAGGACCTCGGCAAAACCGGTCCGCATGGCCGTGGTCATGCCCTCCGAACTTCTGCGTTCTGCCAGCACCGCGCCCGACCGGCTCAGGAGCCAGAGCCGGAAACTGGTCGTGCCCCAGTCGACGGCGATGAAAGCGGGTTCGGACATTATAGGAGGCCTCCGTCTACGATTATGGATTGCGCCGTGATGGCGCCTGATGCCGATGATGCGAGAAACAGGCACGGGCCCGAGAGATCGGCGGCGACGAGCGTGCGCTTCAGGCATTGCCGCGCGGTGGTGGCGGCAATGCCCTCATCCGTGAGCCACAGTTCCTTCTGCCGCTCCGTCACGATCATGCCGGGCAGCAGCGTGTTGACGCGGATATTCTCCGGCCCCAGCCGGCCGGCAAGGCTTTTCGTCAACCCGATGATTCCGGCCTTCGCCGCTGCATAGGACGGCAGTTCGCCCATGTTCAGCAAAAACGAGATCGACGAGAAATTGACGATGGATGCGTCCGCCGCCTGTCTGAGATAGGGCAGGGCGGCCTGGACGGTAAAGAACATCTGCTTGAGATTGACGGCCTGATTGGCATCCCAATAGGCTTCCGTCACGGCGTCTATGTCATGACGATCGTCCCAGGCGGCATTGTTGACCAGGACCTTGATGCCATCGGTGGCGGAGGCCGCTGCCTCCACCGTCTTCCCGATCGCCGCTATATTCCGCATATCGGTTTTGAAAAAATGGACCGGATGCTCGGCGGTCGCCGCAAGCCGCTTGACGAGTGCAACGCTCGGCTCTTCGGCGATGTCGATGAACGAGACCTTCGCGCCCTGCATGGCAAAGGCTTCCACCAGACTTGCCCCGATGCCGGACCCGCCGCCCGTGACCAGCACGCCCGCATCCTTGAGGTCTGGAAATCGGGCTTGTGTCATCGGCATCATCTCATCCAAGAACGCTTGATTGTTCCAATATTCGGAACTAGATTTTAATAGATGGAATTATTCTCTTGGCGTGACCGTCATGTCAAGGCAAATGGCGGTGGATTGTCATGTCCGATCATAAAAACCACAATGGGCAGGAGCCTGAGGCGGTTCCAACCCCGCGGCAGAAACGCGGGACGGATACCGGCACACTCGGCAAGGCCGTCTCGTTGCTTGAATTGATCGCCTTTGCCGAAAAACCCATGCGCTTTACCGATGTGGTCGACGCCTGCGGCCAGCCGCGCGGCACGGTCCATCGCCAGCTCTCCCATCTTGTTGCCGAAGGACTTGTCGATCATGCGGCCGACCAGACCTACGCGGTTGGGCTGAGGCTGTTACAATTGGCCGCAAAGGCATGGAGCGGCAACGACCTGCGCAGCGTCGCGGGTCCGCATCTGTCTGCCTTGCAGCAGGCGACGCAGGAATCCGTCCATCTCGCCGTGTTGAATGGTAATCAGGTCACTTATCTCGACAAGATGGAAGGTCAGCATACATTGCGTATGCACTCGCAGGTCGGCAAAACCTCCCCGGTCTATTGCACCGGGGTGGGCAAGGCAGCGCTATCGCTGCTGCCCGTTGAAGAGCTGACCCGACTGGCGGCGGAACTGGAGTATCACCGCTTCACCGACAATACGATTGTGACTGCTGAAGCGCTCGTTGCCGATGTGGAAGCGATTTTCCAGAACGGTTACGGTTTCGACCTTCAGGAGCATGAGCTCGGAATTCACTGTGTAGCCGCGCCTGTCCGCGCGCCGGGCCGCAACTTCCGGGCGGCGATATCTGTCACTGGTCCCGCCTATCGTGTGGATATCGCCCAGCTTCGACGGTGGGCTCCCCTGTTGCGTCAAACCGCCGACAATATTTCCGCTGATCTTGCCTGCAGATTATCCCCGGTTGCAGGAAATTGAAGAAAACAAGCCGGTCAATCTGCAGACTTCGATGGTGGAACAGGCCGCAAGGCGCTTCGCTGACCATCTTCCAATACTATTTCCGACTATTCGAAATTTATTTTCAACTTTCGTTTGCGTGAATCATTTTGTTGAGTAACATCCGCAACAATTGCCGCGCAAAGGCAGCCTTTGCAGCGGCATTTCTCTTTCTCGAAGAACAGCTTTCATGCAGAAAACAGAGGCGGCAGCCTTAAAGTCGATTGGTGTTGATTGCGTTCGCGAGATCGCTGGCCTTAACACGCAGTTCGATATTTTCCGCTTCCTGAAGCGGCTGACCGAGGCGTGGGAATTCAAGGCTTTCATGGTGCTTGACCTCTCCACCGAGGTCTCGAGCGAATTGTCGCAATACACTGTCATCACAAGCTGGCCAGCCGAACTGCTGCAACGTTATGATGAAGAAGGGGAGTTGCAGCACAGCCGGGTCATGGCGCAGCTCAGAAAATCCACCGTGCCCTTTTCCGTCTCGCTGGAATTTCTGGTCGAAGGCGAGGGGTACGTGCTGAAGAAAAGCGTGGTTGCGCTTTTCGAACGCTTCGAGATGATCAATTCCGTCTGGTTTCCGGTGCATGATGTCACGCTCACACGCGGTGCCGTCTCCTTTTCCGGCAACAAGACGGTGCTTCCCGAGGCGCGGCTGGCCGAGCTTTTTTACATCTCCGCGCATGTCTTTGCCCGCCTGTCCGAGATCCGCCGTCTTGATCTGCGTGTTCCCGAAACATTGAGCGAGCGCGAGATTGACTGCCTGAACTGGACCGCCGCCGGCAAGACCAGTGCGGAGATCGCAGAGATCATGATGTTGTCGGAACACACCATCAATCACTATCTCAATCGAGCCACGAAAAAACTCGATACGGTCAACCGCACCCAGGCCGTTGCGAAGGCCCTGCGCGTCGGCATCATAAAGTAGCGAAACCGTAATTTTTTCATTGTGATAAAGCGCATCCTGGGCGATCCTCCTTCCGAATCACCGGAAAGGAGAAATCGTTGCCGGAACGGCATAGGATTAAAGCGGGATTTTCTCCGACTATCGATTGCGCCGTGCTGATAGCCGCTGCCGAAAAAGGCTTTGCTGCCGATGAAGGCATCGATCTTGATCTCTACCGACAGCCCTCCGCCTCCACTGTGCTGTCGGCACTCGGCAACGACGATATCCATGTTGCCCACCTTCCCGCACCGGTGCCCGTCGGCTCCGCCGTTGGCCTCGATGATCTGCCGGCCAATATCGTCGGCGTTTTCACGCTCTCCCTTGGCGGATCGGCAACGACCGTTTCCCATGACTTTTATGACGAGCTGTATCGTGAGGGGTTGAAGCTGCCCGATCCCGGGGCCTTCGGACGGGCCATGGCCCGCGTCTGTGCGGCGCGACGCACGGAGGGTAGAAAGCCCCCGGTTTTTGCCGTCGAAGACATTGTTTCGACGCCGCTTTACACCCTTCGATATCTGCTTGGCAGCTATGGCGTGCTGCTCGGCCGCGATATGGAAATCGTTGAAGCCTTGCCCAAGGCCATGCCGGGACTGCTGGAAAGTGGCGAGGTCGATGCTCTCTGCGCGGCAGAGCCGGCAGGCAGTGCCGTGGTGCTGGGGGGGAACGGCCGCATTGTTACGACGGGGGCGCTGGTCTGGCACAACGCCCCCGAAAAGATACTGGCGGTGAAAACGCCATGGGCGGAAAACAACGCTGCTGTTCTGGAAGCCCTGCTGCGCGCGCTTTACCGCGCCGGCGAATGGTGTGCGAATACGACGAATATCGAGGAACTCGCCGGCATTCTGGCCGCCCCGCAATATCTCGATGAAAATGGCGAATATCTGCTGCCGGCACTGACGGGCTATATTTCCACCTCGCTCAAGGACATGCAGCGTTTTCAGGAGTTTTTCGTCACCAGCGCCAAGGCTGCCAATTTCCCCTGGCAAAGCCAGGCCCTCTGGTTCTTCAGCCAGATGGTGCGTTGGGGCGAGGTCTCGGCCGATTACCGTAAAGATGCAGCCATGGTGGAGGCAGCCCGCAACGCCTACCGGCCGGATATTTTCCGCAAGGCCATGAAGCCGCTCTTCGTTCCGGTGCCCGGCGCCAATCTGAAGCTGGAGGGAACCCTAAAGGAACCCGTTCACGTCGGCGCATCCCGCACGGGCCTCGTCCTCGGCCCCGACTGTTTTTTTGACGGCCGCGTCTTTGATCCTGAAAGGCTGGCGATGGACGACGAAATCTGAAACCGCAGCGGTAAGTCGTCACGAATGCGTCGCCATGACGCTTTGCCATTGGCGAAGCGCCAAGGCTTGTCTATGGATGGCACGCAATAGCGATCGGATGAAGTAGCGGGAGCAGGATTATGGCAGAGGTCAGCAGAAGTCAGGTCGAAAAGGCGCTCGAGGCCGTCATTTATCCTGGCGGCGATAAGAACATCGTCGCGCTCGGCATGGTCTCGGAAATCTTCATCGCCGACGGCAAGGCGTATTTTTCGATCACTGTGCCTGCCGACAAGGCGTCGGAAATGGAACCGCTCAGGCTTGCAGCCGAGCGGGCTGCCA